>JACZSS010000049.1 GCA_022574115.1 Candidatus Heimdallarchaeota archaeon
CCATCAAGCAATAAATCTAACCTAGAATGGGTTGAGACGCAAACTACAATTTGGGATTTGTCTTGCGCAAAATGTATTGTGTCGCAATACATTGTGTCACAATACAATTTATAAAATTATCTTGTCCTCAAGAGATAACAGTATTGGAAATTAATGTAAATCGGACAGATCCAACGGTCATTGTGAGGATTACTTATAGCTTATTGTACTCATTCGGATTCAGTCAATGAGCATATGGATATCGATCTCTCATGCAGAGTACAATTTATTTCGCTTCACGCATGACTGAACTCAGTATTCGGGTTAGTTTTCCTGATATTCCGTAGATTATGAATAATGTCTTTGAATGGTTCAGGCGATCCGATGTGGTATAGCCAATTATTGTCAAAGATTTCTAAGACCTTCGAATTGGCAGATTTTGATATAACTAAGCTATGAAACTCGGTTTTGTGTTCTTGTTGATTTTTTATATCTTGAATAATGTTGTCTGGCAACGTGGGCATAACAAAATCAGAGATCATCAAAACATCTGCCTTAGCATAATTTTTGGTTTGTAGCATCTTTAATGACTCAACCAGCGCAGGAGAAGCGTCAGTTCCTCCGTGAAACGAATAATTCAAAAATTCAATGAGTAAACTATAGTTCTGCTTAAAGTCTGTTAGTACAAGGGTCTTAATTCCTGTGGAAAAAGAGATCAGATAGCACTTACGTTGCTGGAGCAGCGCTACTCTCAAGATAGCAAAACTTAGAGTTTTCGCGATATTTTCGGGTGCTCCATGCATTGAACCACTTGTATCTACGCAGATGATAATTGGACCTTTATCATCTGAGCCAATCGGTGTATCCACAGTTTCCTGCTTACCAACCTCTTTAGATCCATAGCTATATCCATGAAAGTCGTAAGTGAGCAATTTTTTTTCTGCTAACTTCATATAGAACAATGTTTCTGTGGTTTTATCACCAAGCAGAGACACCTCGCTTGGAAGAAGGTGACTAATGTCGTCACTTTCATGAATTCCAACCAGCTCTTCCTTAGCTGCTCTCTCAATCTTGACAATAGGTACAATTTCTGTTGTTTGGATAATTTCTTGAGTTACTTCATCATACGCAATTTGCATACGACCAAGGTATTCCGCCAGCTCTTGAATTGCTGGTTCGTTTGAGATCAGCTCAGCATAGTGTTTCAGGATTTCAAATCCGGTTGTAGCCCAATTACCTTGTGACAAATCCCATAATCTTCCTAACTCTCGGTTGAATGGATCAAGGATAGCAGCCATTTCTTCTAGCTGCTCAATTCTCTCGTAAAGTTCTGCGACAAATTTTTCACGCCATTCATCAATTTTATCCATTAGCCATCTGTCGATTTTCTCTCTCAGCAGAGTTTTCCACCTATCATCAATTTCTTCAACTATGGCTCTTTTCTTGATTACTAAATCAGTTTCCGGTGTTTCTCTGTCATCAGTTAGAGCTACAGTTTTTTCTTTCAAGAATGGAATGTTGAAGAGTTAGAGTCAAATGATCAAAATAAACTGATTAGGCTAAGAAGAATTCTAGGTCCTGAACTTTACAATGCACACATTTTAGAATTGTATGCGTCCTTATGTTACGCTGACAACTTGTTTCGAACACATAAACAAAATAGAAGTCTTGAAGAATATCTCTTCGAGTTTGTCAAATATCAAAAACCGAAGTATAAACAAAATCAGATAAAAAAAGGAATAGAAACACTCAAGGAATTAAAAATTCTAGCAAATTAAGGAATAATCACAATTAGACCTTAATGGGACACCAATGGCTACATACAACTCAATTCTGAGATTCGATCGATTATTCTAGAATACCTGAAGAATTTATATCAGTACTTTAAATATCCAACTCGACCCATTATAGCGGATCTTTTTCAATCAACTCGAATAAATTTCCGACCTTAAATACTGAGCTGAATCTATGGACGAGCCCGGATTACCAACTGTCCAAGAATATGATGAGGATAAATCCGAAAGCTATGAAGCGTCATCTCATGACGATGATTATGATTACACCAGTACAGACTCTCACCAGCTCAATGAGGACGATTATTACGAATCCAACGAGCATGAAGAAGAAATACTTCACCAAATAGAATACGAGAATTCCACTTATGAGCTGGAAGTAGAGCAAGAGATCGAAGGCACGCGCCTTCCAAGAGCACGTTGTCTCGTTTTATGAAATACCTTGGTTCACAACCTTTGGAAGAACTGTTTTACGAGTTGGTTAAAATTCTTCAAGAACAGGGGTTCTTGAAGGGTTCTCATCTTGCAATTGACTCCACACATATCAAGGCTTGGAGTCAAAGAAAATCGGATGATAAGACCAAACCAGAGTTCAAGGAAGGGTTAAATTGTGACTTCGCTCGAGTTGGCATGACCCCGAAGGGCTTCATGCTTTGCTACCGTGTCCATGTAGCCACGGTAACCAGATCAGAGATCCCGGTCGCAATCCACATTGTTCCTGGTAATCGCCATGATCGAGTGATCTTTGAAGAAATTCTTGAGAAAGCGGTGGATCAGATCCCTGATCCACTTGCAGTTTCAGCAGACAAGGGATATTCCTCTGGCAAAAACCGTGATTTGGTACAAGCAGCCGGTGCTGCTTGTATTATCCGTCCCGCTAAGCCGGATCTCAAGAAAAGAGACATGAGTGATTTTGTACCTGACGGAATGAGCGAAAAAACATATTGGGTGGTCTACTGGCGGCGTAACGCTGTCGAGCGGACGTTTGCCAGAACCAAAGGTCAGCTCAATTTGAGCAGACCTCGAGTGGTGCAAGAAGACTCCATCAAACAACATGTTTTCTTGTCGTTTGTTCTTCACCAACTGCTGGTCTTCGCCTCAGCAGCCAAGGGGCTTGAAAAAACGAGTTTCAGCACTTTTCGATAATTTAGCAAAACAACTTGTCACTTGCCCCAAAGCGAAGCTCAGGTCTTCAAGCACCGAATTTTCTCAGTTATTTAGCTAAAAGATCAACCACAAAGCTCATTGACTTACGTCAACGAGCTTTTATGATCAAATGATTACTTGAATTTGGGACAAGCTAGATCGATCGAAGAAGTTAATTGAAAAACTAAATTTAGCTCTAAAAGAAATCGACGATTATGTTGGGAATTCAGGAATGGCATGGCAAATCGTAAATGGTACAAAAGGACCTCAACAGAAAACATCCTAAAACTCATACAATTATTTGAAACAAAAATTAATAATCCTCTAGATCAAGATTTACATTCATTGAAACAAATCGTCAACAGCAATGTCATTCTATCTAGGCTAAAAGCTAGACGAAAAGTTAAATCGGCTCAATTGGTAAAGATCCTGGCAAAAAACAAGTGGGTAGTTGATATTGGATTAATCATTGATAAGCAGAAATTAGGGAAGACTCAAAAGGATGAAGACACTTAACCTACTTTGAATTACGCGTCTACTCTGGCAAAATCATAATCTGGGTCTCTGTTCTTCGGATGGTATTTGTCAATGTGCTTTTGGTCAATCCGTTTGAGTTGACGTTTGGGATTAGGAAAGATCGATAACAACTCCCATCCAAGGTCCAAAGTCTCGAAAATTGAACGATTAGTTAGACCTTGATTGAGGAATTTATTCTCAAAGTTGGTTGCGAAGTCAAGATAGAGCTTATCTTCTGATGTAAGAGACTCCTCACCTACAACTGCGACTAGATCTCTGATTTCACGACCTTTTGCATAGGCAGCATACAATTGAGCTTGCAGTCCCGAATGATCATCTCGTGTAGAACCTTTACCAATCGCTTCTTTCATTAATCTTGATAGGCTTGGAAGCGGGTTAATTGGTGGGTAGATCCCTTTTCGTGCCAAACCCCGATCTATAAACACCTGGCCTTCAGTGATGTATCCGGTGAGATCTGGAATCGGGTGGGTTATGTCATCTGATGGCATACTTAAAATTGGGATTTGTGTAATACTACCCTTCCTCCCAAGAATTCTGCCTGCTCGTTCATAGATGGTCGATAAATCTGAATACAGGTAACCCGGGAACCCTCGCCTTCCGGGTACTTCCTCACGGGCAGCGGAAAGTTCACGAAGGGACTCTGCGTAATTGGTCATATCAGTCAAAATAACGAGTACATGATAATCTTTGTCAAACGCCAAGTATTCGGCAAATGTGAGTGCAAGCCGGGGGGTAATAATTCGCTCAACTGCTGGATCATCAGCCAGATTAAGGAACAGCGTTACTCGTTCAAGAGCACCAGTTCGTTCAAAATCAGCTTGGAAAAATCGTGCTTCTTCTGCGGTGATACCCATGGCTGCAAATACTACTGCGAAAGACTCTTCTTTGCCAAGTACAGTTGCTTGTCGGGCAATTTGTGCGCCAATCTGATTGTGTGGAAGCCCTGCTGCAGAGAATAATGGTAATTTTTGACCTCTGACCAGGGTGAGTAAGGCATCAATGGATGAGATACCTGTTTGAATGAAAGCTCGGGGATATTCACGGGCGGATGGATTGATGGGATCGCCAGTGATGGTTCGCATGATGTCTCCAATTGGGGCTGGTCCACCATCGATTGGATTACCACGACCATCAAACACTCGTCCAAGCATATCTTCTGCTAATGGCATTTCAAGTGTTTTACCGATGAATCGAACTGTGGTTTCTTTGGTATCAAGTCCGGATGTCCCCTCGAAACATTGAATGACGGCTAAGTGATTGGTAATCTCGAGTACTTGACCTCGACGTCGTTCACCTCTGGGGGTTTGTACCTCACAGATTTCTCCGAATGAGACACCACCCTTTCCCTCAAGATCGACGAATAGGAGTGGTCCTGATACTTCAGTTGTGGTTTTAAATGATCTTAGAGTTGGATCGATTTCCATGCTAATCACTATTTGGGTAAAAATATTCTTCGACGATCGATCGATACGTCTGTCTAGAATGAATACAAAATGCGGGACGGAGATTATCTTAAAATGGTGACGATACATTTCATGGCAAATAATCAAGAATTCAAATTCGTGACAATGCTTTTCGGTTAGTTAGATTTATCTCGTTGGTTTTATGTTATAATCTTTTTATGAAAACTCGCATAAGTCTCTAGGAGGTTTTTGATTTTCGTTTAATCAATGTGGTAAGTGCAATCAATGATACAAAGAACCAGAAATTGGAACTTAATACACCTGGTGGAGACGTATCATTTATGGAACTTGTATCTCCTTGGTTTTCTGTGGTTGTTGTTTCGACTGATGATACAGTTTCAGCTGCCGAGGTGTCAGATGTTTCGAGATTGTTGATGGTGAACAGCTGAGAGATAACAGATATACTGACTCCTTGAATATAGAGGCACTGACTTGAATCAGATATTCACCATTATCCACTGTTCTCGTATCCCAATCTACACTTAATAGTTGATAATCTTTCACGATTGCAACCCAGCTGTCTCCATAATCTGCAGAATACAGAACATCATAGAGAATTTCATCTTCCAATGTATCCAAAGCTGGTTCCCAGAGAATTGATGAACTGTCAGTGAAAGTTGATGAAGTGAATTGGCAATGATGAATGACCGAGGAATCTGCTCTTCCAAATAAAATCCTAATTCATCCGATCCCCTAACCCGAAAGTCAGTCCTTACTCCATCCTCGAATTCAGTGGTGTTAAGTTGATATTGGTTAACAGTCAAGCTTTCTGCTAGGGTGATCCAAATTTCCGATCAAAAATGGGTCCTTTCATTAAACTTGGTTGGAAACGAGGAACATGAATAAAAAGATCATCCGGGAGGAATTTCTAGCTAACATACACAATACTAGGACTGAACTTGAAGGCACTGTCGAAAAGGTTTTGGAAAAATATTCCTTAGATCATAAAATAGCGAAAGTATGGAGAGTCAAGGATGTTTTAGCCCATATTGTGTGGTATGAGGAACAGATGATCGAATTGATAGAGGAGATGGCTCTCCGTGGATCAGAATACTGGCTTCTCGACCTTCCAAATAGAAATAACCATATACTCAAGGATCTTTATAACTATGATGAGCAAAAATTGCTGGTAGATTTCAAATCAACCCATCTAAAGTTGTTCAAACTCATGGAATCGTTAACAGAAGATCAATTAAACAACTCCAAATATTTTGCAGAAATGCCATCAGACTGGTCACCTTCTAGTGTTATTGCTAGCAATACCAATGAGCATTACGAGAGTCACACCCGGCAACTAAGCAAATTTCTTGATATCAGTGGTGAGTAACCTAGCGTACACTGATTACTTTCGATTGGGTCTCTCTGATATTCAGTATTTTTATACTCGGCAGCTATTTCAGAATTATCGGATGCAGAAATTTGATTTTTACTTTACAGTAGTCGAGTATCGTAAAATCAAACAATTAGTAAATAAGATCGGGGGATTTGAGAATATTAGTCAAGATGAGAAAATACACTTGTTCTATAACCTCGTATTCTTGGAAGTCATCTCGAGACGAATTGAGATTCCAATCATGGGTGTAATTGGCCCGGGAAATAATCGAATTGGTCTAAAAGAGATAACGGCATCAAAAAACCCATGGTTTGATTAGATCTATATTGATAGCTAAGTAGGCCTAATTATTTTAGAGGTGAGGGTTGGAATGCATTGATACAAGGTGTATATCGAATCGGAAATCTTCTCGTAGACATGGGTTTCACTACTCTTAGTAAGGTAATCCGCAAATTCTATTTTGAATTATGTCATAAAATATATTAGAGATCGCCTTAACAGTTTCGATCGATCGAACCATTTATTCTAATTTTGCAATAATTTGTGGTATCGTACCCAGGTAAGGACGACCTCGAAACCAAAACGGCATGTTTGCAAACATTCGGGCTTTGATAATGATGTATCCGTATTTGGTGACTCGATGATCCAATTTGACTATTTCAGCAGTTAAAGAGTCAGCGTTAATTTGACTCAGTTGGTTGGCATATTTCCAAGATTGATTTCTTGATATTTTCATCATAAATGCGATAGTCATTCGATCAATTTTTCCTATCCACTTGTCAACAAAACTTGTCTTTTGCCAAATAGAAGCTATTTTGCAAGCAAACTGATCCGCTAGTGACAGTAAGATTGTGTTGATCTTGTCAAAATCTTTCTTCAACAATGCCAAATTTTCCTCATCTGCAATCTTAATTAATGCTAAACTCAAATCGTAGTTAACATGCACATTAATTCCCATCATCAGATGCTGAAGAATTGTTAATTTTGAATTCTTGGCAAGTTGGAAAACCAACTGCCAACATTGGGTACATTGACCAGTCAAACGATAATCAGTAAATGCAGATATAAAATAATTGGCAAAAATTATATCCAGTTGAGTGATACGAGCTGGATGTTCGAACTGACCTTGTAAGATTGCAGTCTTGATTTTCTTGGTAACTATTCTGTACAAAACTGTGTAATAACCCATCCGACTATTGTTTTGCTTGCACCAATCCACAATCTCAGTTAACTTGTCGATAACATCGTCGATTGTTTCAGCCACAAATTCGCCATACGATGTAATCTTAAAAGCCTACAAGAAGAAAATATTTACTTTGCACAGTTGAGAGTATTCATCATCACTGATGGATACATCTGTAACCGGAAGGATATTTTTAATTTAACCTACAGTTTGATTCATGTATAAATATCAGTGGTCTTAGTTGTTCGGTATTTTGTCCAAGGTTAATTGAGCCACTACGTCTTCTGGCAGGTTTCGAACATATTGCACAAGCCGTTTCATCCCAAACTGCTCCAATTCCAGCTCCGTTTCAAGTTTGATTACTCGAAAATATAGATCATGAGCTCTAAGTAGTTGTGCCTGGGAAATCAACATGAATTCGGGAATAACAAATCCAATGTAACCGAAAACTGGCAGGACCACAAGGATGATAATAACGCTAACTAGTCCGACCTCAAACCAAGGCAAGATTGATACCACCCACAAAAATAGCCCAATTAGAGAGTACAGCCAAATCAATCTGGCTCGTTTTAGATTAGGGTCATCAACGACTAGTTCGATCCTAAAATAAGCGTAAATTGCCACACCAACGGAAAAGAAAAAGAATAGATCCCCTAGTAATCGAAATCCTGCAGCATATATAACCACGCCGTTGTCTAACATCAGACCTGCTCCTTGAGGATAATGAGTTAGGAAGCTATGTGGCATATCGAAAAACAATACCGTGGCTTTTGGGGTTGTCGGTGATAAATCCCAGAATAAAATCATGACGGACAATCCCACAAAATAACTCCAACCCCCGTACCAAATCCAATTAGGAATTTTTTCCCACAGTAAGTTTGCTGAATGAATAAGCAATATCATGGCACAGCTATTGAATGCCCACCACTCCAGTTGGAACAGTATAAGCACGTTGTAGGTGGGGATCAGAAGATCTGAGATGATGGCAATTGCTCCACTAAAGAAGAAAATTGAAAAATAGAGGAAGTCCATCATGCCTGTTTTCCGATATTGTTTGAATAAAATGATAATCGGAATAATAGCAAGAATCGTCATTCCCATACCAACTGATTCAAGAAGTCCCAAGGTCATTTAACTAACTAAGATTTGATTCCTTACTTAATAGCTTAATCGTTTTAAATTTGAATTGGGAACAAGTTAACTCGAATTATTTTGTTTTTGATGTAATTAAGTCGAAGTTTCAGATTTTGAATTGAAAATTATTATATTGGATGACCAAATTGAGGAACTAGATGTCTGTTCTCTCTGATTACTTGGCTACAAGAAAGCAAAGAAGAGTTCTTCGACTCTTAGTAGATCATGCTGGTAGATGTAAGGCTATATCGCATACTCTGCGGAAAATTTGTGAAGAATGGTCGGCAGGCGAAACTGAAGCTGCACTAATCAACAAAGAAAAAATTCATTCAGAAGAGAAATCAGCAGATATTATTGAGATGGAGTTTATCTTAGAGGTAGCTCAATCCGAGCTTCCTGAAACTAAATTGAAGGAGGATTTGATAGCATTTGTTAGAATGTTGGATTTAAGTGCTGGAAGTGCTAAGCGTAGTGCGACGAATATGCTACTATTGGCAGACTATCCCCTTCCTGAAAAATTTGCCAAGTTGATCAAACAGGGGAGTAAGATTATCTTTGAAATGTTTACTGTAATCGAAAAAGCAGTTAAAAAAATTAGGGATGTTGACTTTGTGATATCCAAAGCTCGTAAAGTAGACGAGTTGGAAGACCAAATGGATGTTATTTACTCCCAATTAAAAGCGGGATATTTTGAAATTGAAAAAGTATTTCGCTCTAGTGCAGCCTTAGTAATCCTAGACCATGTGGTCCGTGATCTCGAATCATGTGCAGACAAGGGTGAAGATGCCATAGAGATAGAAGGCACCCGCATGTTCTACGGGCCAGGGTTTGCTTTCAACAGCCTGAACACACTAGGCCAGGAAACCTTCGCGATACTGGTCGAGATGGGGGTCCATGCCGGTACTACCGGTGCAAAGATTACACTGGCAGGCGATATCGGGCAGCTTCAAACAAAGATGTTTGGTAATCAAGCTGCTGAGTTTAACAATGGCAACCCCTTGGTTGAGTTTATCTCA
>JACZSS010000630.1 GCA_022574115.1 Candidatus Heimdallarchaeota archaeon
GATTTTTAGGTGGTCAATGCTAATATATTCGCAAGTTGTGATGTTGGATCTCTCAGCTTAAACCAACCTACATGAGTCCACAATAGCAATTTTCTCAACTAAGGCCGCAACATCAAATCCACCGCCCATCCAACCAGTACTGTCGAAAGATTGGAGTAAGAGCTCATATTTCTGAACCATGCTTTGAAGCTCTGGATTGGCGTTCCATCTTGCTTATCTGGTTATATCTTCCAGATCTTCGATCATCTTCCAAAATCGATCGATCCCATGAAATTAATCATTCACGGACATCGTGTTGCAGTAGATTTTGACATCTGTATTGGAGACGGTGCTTGTGTTGACGTCTGCCCAGAAGATGTGTTTGAATGGGTAGAATTTGAAGGGCACCCTGCTTCCACGAAAAAAGCGGCACCTGCACGAGAAGACGATTGTATTGAATGTGTTGCTTGTGAGGATGATTGTCCAGTTGTAGCTATCAAAATCATCCCTATGTAAGATAGTTGAGTAGTAGAAGCAAATTCTTACAAATGATCTAACTCCTTTGTATTTTATCTATTTACGTTAAGGTTGCGATAGAATCTACCTGAGAAACCGCCATAACAAAAATTATTGGTTCTTTGCAAAAAAAAATAAGTCCTAAGTATAAAAAAATTCCAAATAAGTGAATTCAAAGATAAATAGCAATAATATTTGATTATGAAGAAAGTTAAAAATAAAAGAACAACCCAAATATTTTAGTGGAGTTGTCCAATAACATGTCTGAATTTGGAGAATCAGCTCAAAACTCCTTAAAGCATGTTTTCAAAATACATAAGTGTGAGTTTGTATACTTAACGGGGTCATATGTAAGAAAAGAACAATTTAGTTGGAGTGATATTGACTTTGTGATTTCCTATCCAAGTTATCAAGGTTTAGCTCCAAATGATAAGCTTGAATATTTATTCAAAATTACTAGTGCAATTTCTGAAGTACTGAGTTTTGATAATATAGATTTGAAAATAATTGAAACTTTACCCATACATATTCAATTCTCAATGGTTAGGGACGGTAAATTAATCTATCAAATTAGTGAAAAAAAAAGAACTGAATTCGTTGAGAATCTGTTAAATGTCTACTATGACCATGCAATTTGGTATGAGAATTATTTGGACATGACATTATCGGGAGAGAATTAGTCCTGACTTTCAATCCTATTCATATTAAGGACAAACTAAACCGTGCTAAAGAGTATTTTATTGTCATTGATCAAATCCTTGAGTTAGAGCTCAAAGAGTTCAAACAAAATTTAAAACAACAAATGTTAGCTGAAAGAGCGTTTGAAATTATCAGTCAGTTAATCCTTGATATCTGTACACATATAGTCGCAACTCGCAATCTACCTACTCCCAATCATTATGCAGATTGTCTTATCAAATTACTTAATGAGGGTATACTTGATAAAAAGTACCAACAAAAATTTCAAGATTTAATCAAAATGAGAAATTTAATCGTCCATCAATATGGTGAAATAAATTTTGAACTTTTGTTCAAAGCATTGACTACATTAAATGATGATTTTCTGATTTTCCAGAAAAGTATCCTTACATGGATAGACGATCTCAAGCTCTCTAAATCCTAATTATCTGGTTTGCCTATAATTACATAGTGTTAAGTTAACCAAAATACAGAACTTTCTTTACCTTGCCTTTAATCGTAAATTTACTCAATTTTTGATGACTTTCTTTTCGTGCAAATTGATGAAATCCGCACTCGTTTGTTAGAATCTTGAAGACCTTTGTACCTTCTGGAGTTGTAAATTTAGGGATCGATCAGGGATTGTTATTTTCTGATTTGCAAATTACAAGAGCAACACTACTCTACAGTGAATATCGTGAAGAAGAGATTGTTCCGGATCAACCAATGAGCGATTTCGTTCAATGCATAAAGAATTTACCGGCAGAACTGATGTCTAAACCTCCTGAAACATGAACCAACAGTGTGATCAAATTAAAAATGATAGATTAATCAGTGAGATCAATTGAAACGTCGAGTAAAGTTATAGCGATTCTATGACAATTTGAACGAGGCGACAAAGACTCAAGAAGATCGATCGAGAAACAGACTGAAACTACTATAAGATGTAAAATGAAAGTCTTATGCATACAGAATAACACATAAAGCTAACTTAAGGAGATCGTTAATCGATTCCATAATATTATATCTTTGTAAATTCGTTTTGATGGATAAATCTTCAATTTGAGCTGTTGTAAGGATAAACCCGTTGATCAATCGATCAAAAAACCTAATCGGACAACCTTTTTATCGGTAAAAAATCAAATTAATTTAGATCGGTTATATTTTGAAGTTATCTAGGCATCATAAAGAGACTTTATTCTTAATCGCCATAATGCTTTTTTCAATTAATGTTAGTAACGCAATTAATGATCAGAGCACAAGTCGT
>JACZSS010000631.1 GCA_022574115.1 Candidatus Heimdallarchaeota archaeon
AATTTCGGATCAAACTTTCACCACGGAATGGATACTAGTCTTTAATATCACAATTGGTTTCTATTTTGGCGAAAGGAACTAATTTGACTCTTGCCTTTGAACCCGGTGAAATTCTGCATAAGGGGATCGAATAATGAAACGCCATATCCATTTTAGGTAGACTAGTTCTTGCATTAGTTACATCACAGTATGATTTGAATTAATTCGCTCAAAAGCTAGAAAAATAACTTAAAATTAAGAATCAACTTCAGACCATACACGTGGAATTGCAAAAATATCCACTTTATAGCAGAAAAGCAACGTTAACATTAATTACGGAACCTTTTCTCTTTCTCTTGTAACTTATAGAGGATTGAAAATGTCTAAAATTGCAGTTGTCGGTGCGGGTTTTGTAGGAGAGACTGTAGCGATTACCTTAGTTAAAAACGAATCGGTAGATGAAGTCGTACTCTTGGATATTATTGAAGATATGCCTGCTGGTAAAGGATTAGATATGAAAGAATCGACCCCGATTAGCAACTCAGATATAAAAATTTGGGGATCAAACGACTATGCGGACATGGAAGGATCAGATATTGTAGTAGTAACCGCTGGAATTCCCAGAAAACCAGGCATGGATAGAATGGATCTGCTGAAGACAAATATCAATATCTGCAAGGCAGTAGTAGGCAATATTGTCAAATTTTCTCCAAATGCAATGATAATCTATGTCGCAAACCCTGTGGATGTACTCACGTATGCAGCAAAAGAGTTGAGCGGGTTTGAAACTCACAAAGTGTTCGGAATGGCAGGTATCCTTGATACCGCCCGTTATCGGGCATTCATCTCAATGGAAGCAAACGTTTCAGTCAAAGACATTCGAGCAATGGTTCTTGGAGGACATGGAGATAGTATGGTTCCCTTACCCAGGTACACATCGATAGGAGGTGTGCCTCTTTCCGAATTCTTGTCACAAGACAAGATTGACTCTATTGTTCAACGTACACGCAAAGGTGGAGGTGAAATTGTGGCTTTATTGAAGACAGGGTCAGCCTATTACGCACCAGGGATGGCGGTTGCTGAGATGGTAGAAGCGATAATCAAAGATCAAAAGCGTGTCCTGCCAGTTGTTGCATATCTTGAAGACAAATATGGATTTTCAGATGTATATGCTGGTGCTCCAGTTGTTCTTGGCAGAAATGGCGTTGAAAAAGTACTAGAAATATCGTTAAATGAAGAAGAACTGAACGCTTATACGACTTCAATCTCACATGTTAAAACCGGCATCGAAGAAATTAGGGGCTTGTTAACATAAAAATATATATTTACGGTTGATAACTTGACAATTAAAATTGTTGTTGCGTCGAAAAATAATGTATTCAGATCTAGTTTTGCAGCTACTCTCAAAAATCAAGAGAGCTTTTATATTTCAAAATCATTTAAGCTGGGCAAAGAAGTTCTAAATTATCTGAAAAATAACATTCCGGATGTGATAATCATCACACCCTCATTAATTGATATGAGTGGGTACCAACTGATAAAACAAATTATGAATTTCAGAGCGGTAGCAGTGTTGCATGCAGTGCTGAGTGATAAAAAACCTACCAAAATTGATTTTCCAGAGGCTTTAGATTATGCCGTGGTGGATTCTATGGAATTGATTATTGAAAAAGGTAAGATTGCATTTCCCAATATACTTGTAATCAGGATAAACATCCTCGCGAAGTTAAACCTAAAGCGATTTGAGGCACAAATCAAGAAAGTAAATGAAGGAACCCACACACCAATGTTAGTAAGCACATCAAAAGATCGTGCTCCAAACAACAATTTGGCCACAGAGACCAATTCAACTGAAAGCAACACAAGATATAACACTGCAAGAGAATTACATTCCGACAAACAGTTAAAACTAGATCTTACTAAAGTTCTAGTGATTGGAGCAAGTACCGGTGGTCCAAGTATGATTGTAAATATTATCGCAAAATTTCCTGCGGAATTTGTTACAGTATTTGTCGTGCAACACATGCCATCAGGTTTCATGGAGGCTTTTGCTGAGAGAATCGATAAGTTTGCAAAAATGAGAGTTAAGATCGCCGAAGATGGTGAAATAATCAAGAAAGCAATTGTTTATGTAGCTCCCGGTGGGAAGCATTTAGAGGTATCCCAGGGAGGCCTAGCGCTTCCAAAAATTAGGATAACTGATGGGCCAAAGATTAACTATGTTAAACCGGCTCTAGACTTAACTTTCCATGCAGTTGCAAATATTTATGGTTCCAAAGCAGTAGGGGTAATTCTGACAGGAATGGGAACCTATGGAAAAGAAGGTGCGAAAAGGATTAGATCATCTGGTGGCAAAATAATCGCACTAGGTGAAGAAGACTCGGTTGTATACGGGATGAATAAAGCAATCATCGAAGGCGGACTGTCTGATCATGTTGTTAACCTGGAAAAC
>JACZSS010000050.1 GCA_022574115.1 Candidatus Heimdallarchaeota archaeon
GAAGTTGTTATTAAAAAATTAGATCAAATTTACTAGAATAAAGTAAGAAAAGACAGCTAAAGATTAAACCCAAGAGTTTAACCTGCAATAACAATTTAATTGATTAATTATACTGATAGTCGATCAGTACGCTATGCAGTGTTGATATATTAGGATTATCTTTTCATTAAACCTACATCATGGCTCAAGCCTTTTAACTCAATTAACAAGATTTTTTCTTGTAATTGCTAAATAACCCTCAACGGGCTCTTCTTGCAGTCCTCCAAGACAAATCTAGAGCAAAAATACTCTATACACTAAATGATTTTCCATCTCATCCAGATGTTTTAGTTGCAGCGATAGGAGTGTCTAGAACCGCAATCGAAAAGCATTTGAAACAATTGTTAGCTTTTGGTTTGCTTGAGAGAAGAACTCAGACTGTCCCCAGATTGCGCTACGTTTATTCTTTAACGATTGCTGGTCAAAACTTAGTAGATGCAATATCCATTGCTACCGACCAATTCATAGATTTTACCAAAACGACTTGGGAAGAACAACTAACGAAGATCGAACAAGCATTTCTTTTCAATGTAATTCCTAAGGACGAGTATGAGCAAATTAGAACCGATTTACAAGAAAAAATTTCTAAGTTAGTGGATTCCGATGATACAAGCAACACTGAAAAATAGTAGCCCTCAAAATTCAAATCAAATAGATGAGTTCGAATAAAGAGGAAACCATTCAATTAGAAAGCCGAAAAGCCCAGCATGTTAAGCTGGTTGTGGAAGAGGAGGTTGGCGTTGACAATGTTACAAATGGTTTTGAATTATTCGAGGTTGTGCCCAAATCGATTCCCAATACTGATTACCACAAAATTTCGCTAACAACAAGTTTTCTTTCCCACTCATTCACCGCTCCGGTTTTGGTTGCAGGGATGACTGGTGGATATCCTGAAGCTCAAAAAATTAACTTGAGTTTGGCTCGGGTGTGCTCGAAACTTGGAATCCCTATGGGTGTTGGTAGTCAGCGAGCAATGGTTGTAAATCATGATATGATTCCAACGTATGACGTTAAAAAAGAGGTCCCAGATGTTTTCCTGATTGGGAATCTTGGTTTGGTACAATTTTCTGAGAATTTTACTCTAGATGACTACTTCTTCGCCCAAGAGAAGATTGACGCCGATGCAATGGCTTTGCATGTCAATGCATTTCAAGAACTTTGTCAGCCGGAAGGAGATGTTAATTTTACTGGTGCTTGGGATTGGTTAGAAAAAATTTGTCAAAACTCCTCAGTTCCGGTTGTGGGTAAAGAGGTTGGAAGTGGTATTGGATGGGAAGAAGTCAAAAAGATGCAGGAGATTGGATGTGCAGCAGTAGATGTTGGGGGCTCAGGTGGTACCTCATGGGCAAAAATTGAAATAATGCGTCACGAAGGAGACGATCCACCGTTTTCCCTAGACGACCCCACATTGCGTTGGGGTATTCCGACTTCTTTTGCTACTTGGGAGGCTACCGAGAAAACAACGATTCCAATCATTTCAACCGGAGGAATTTCTCACGGACTTATGGCAGCAAAAGCCTTGGCGATGGGGGCCAACATGGTAGGTATTGCTCGTCCAGTTTTAAAAGCGCTCATGAATGGAGGAGAGAAGGAAGCCGAAACTTGGCTTGTTTATTTTATTGAAACTATCAAACGTGTGATGTTTTTGATGGGTGTATCAAACATCAAGGATTTGAGGAAACAAAAAGATATGCTCATCCCTACTGGTCGCGCTTTTCAATGGTTAACTAGAAGGAAATTTATTTGAATCCTATTCGTCGGCTAACAAGGTGAAATGTTCTAAACTAATTTTCTCATCTACATGAGGATGTATTCTCAAGGTCGTTTCAGTTTTAAAGTGTAAATTTAGGTGTAGAGTTGGTGAGGGGTCGATTTATCGAGAATTGCTAATTCAAATCTCTTGATTTACTCACTGTGTCCGTTTTTATCGTAAGTCTTATATTTATCTCATAACCCCATTAGCATGTAAATTAGTTCAAAAACTAAGTTAGCTTAGGTGAAGATATGTTTTGTCCAAAATGTGATGGTGTCTTAGTTCCAAAAGATGGAAATCTTTTATGCGTAGACTGCGACTACAGCGGTGTAAATGAAAAAGGTACAGATCAGTATATTATCAAGGAAGAAGTCAAACACACTGAAAAATCTAGAATTGAAGTGGTCGAGAAGCCAAGCGAAATTGAGGGCATATCCCAAGATGTCCGAGAAGAGCTTCGTGAGCAATATCGAGAAGCGATTGATTAATTTTCTTGTTTACTAAATTCAACAATCTTTGAATCGCTGGGAATTATCCAAGCTATCTCGCTTACGTTGAGGGCTTTTAGTTTTGGCTTGTGATTATCGTCACAGGATTGAAGAAATTTTTCTCTTATTTGTTTGGCTACTTTTCCCCGATCGTTATGTCCAGGTACTATCTTAACCCAATAACTTGCCAGTTCAATTCCTTCTAATGGACCATAAACTAATCGAGCCCAATTCTGTTCAATGACCAATCCAATATACAATTCAATTGCCCGATTTCTGATAAACGTCTTTTCACCATAAATCATAACTGATCCCTTAGGAAGAAATTCTCCACTCGGTGGAGTAAGCGACACTTGATCACGATCAACAATAAATACATCACCTATGGTCAGTTTTGCCCTCCAAGCTGCTGAATATGAGATTGCCATTGAAGCAGCTAATTCTTGTATCTTTTCCGAGATTTCACGTCCTTCAGTCTTAATTACAGTAGTGGCTGCTCCTTGAAGATCCGCATGCAGGAACAAGTCACCATCTTCCAGATATCGTTTGATAATCATTTCATTGGATAAGGCATCTGTACCGCAGATCACCAGATATTCATTATGCAAATATGTCCAATGAAATTTCTCGTACCAGCGTTTTCTTCTCTTGAGAAGGGTCACATTGGTCACCATTTCGCTGCGTGTTTCTTCTGAAATTTTGTCGGCATTTGCTAACTCAGATTGAGTTCTCACAATAGCAATTTCTGCCTTTTCTCCCTTAGATTTTGCTTTTTTGGCTTGCTGATACAGTTCGTTGGCGTTCTCGGTTAAGGATTTTCTAAAATCAATTGTTACTTCAACATTCTTTCCATCAGTCGGGATATCCAATACCAAATTTGCTTGAGCCTCATTTACTTGTTTCAATAACATAGCTGATTTTATTCCCTTTTGCTTACCGAGCTCTAACTTTTCCTTGATTTCTTCCCATGACATTTTCTTCTTTCTCGCCTCGTATACTGTGGAGATTAATTCAGTAGTGTCGTTGAAATGAAGGTAAAGTGCATCTGCTTTTTCTCTTTTAGCTGAAGCTTCCTTAAAGAAGTCTTTTTGATGATTTAATTGAAGGTTTAACAGTTTTTCAAATTTGGAAGACCTGCTTTGTAATTCTTCTACTTCTTCATCCATCACTTGATTATGTTCTTGTGAGGACATCCAGATGTCAATGGCCTTATTGAAAGATGGTGGAATAAATTTTTCTGCCTCTGAATCAGAGTGAAGACTTGCAATACGCAAAGGTGATATCTTGATAACATTTTCTGGGTCAAACTCTATGATTTCATCACTTAGCTGGTCATCTAGGTCTCCTTCCGGTTCGTCTGTTGCCTTTACTGTCTCATTTTTTTCTAGATACACAACAGGCTCAAATCTATATTCTTCAAGTATTGTTTTCAATTTTTGAGCAGCCTGTAATAGCTTTTGCTTATCTTCTGCTTCGAGCTGGATTACCTTCTTTTTTGAAACTCCGGCCATCTTTGCGATATACCGGGAATAATATGGGCCTAACCCCAACCAAGTGTTCATTGCAGGAATTACTTTGTCAGCACCTGCTAAAACAGAATCCAAATCCTCCAAATCGCTCTTGAGGATATCTCTTGCTTGTGGAGGCAGTTGTATAAAATCTCTACCCGGGTGTATATCACGATCCCTCATCTTTCGATAACGTAAGGCAGTAATGATTTTGTTTAATGGAGAAACCAAAATTGAGTTTCCAAAACCAAACAGTTCGATCACCAAATTGTATCCTGGTTCAGGTCCAATATTGATAATTGAAACTCGGTCAAGTTCTTGCTGAACTACGTCGTTAATCCGCTTTTCGCGGAGGTGTTTTCTCATTGTTACGCAAAAATTTGAAGGCGTTTTAGGCATTATACGATTAAACTCAGTTAAATGAATTCGTTTTCCTGGCTCAATCAGCAGGAATAGTAGACCTGATCCAGATTTTCTCAGCTTGAAAATTAAGATGTTATTGGGTAAGTGGTAAATATTTACAATCCAAGTCCCTACAATTTCATCTTTTAATTCACGAGTTAGTAGTCTAAGATCTATCCCCGATAACATTTCAAATTATCATTGATTAAGGTTTACAATAGTTTAACTCTACTAACATAAGCAAATACGTCCTTGTGACCGCATCAATGACCTGATTTTTGTAACTCCTCTAGATTTTTGAATTGTTGACCAATACCTACATCTATTAGTTCGTGGCAAATACAACGATAAGACCGAATTGGCTGAATTTCCTCGTAGCTATAAAATGGTCGAATCCAATGACGTGGGACTGTGATAACTGGTGTACCTTCTTTAAATTTCAATTGGATAAAATCGGTGATAGACAAACCTTACTGGAATGTCAAATTCCGTTGTTGCTTCAAACAATACTTACTTAATTTTTTATCAATACTGACCATAACTACTCTTTTCGTTGTCCAAAGATCACGGTTGCCACTCCCGTTAGATCCGCATCACCAATAGTCAATATTCTCCGATTGGTAAGAAAATTAAGGGCTACTAACTTCTCTATACGGTTCCGAAGCGTTTCCAAAGTGACATATTTTTGTTCAAGATCATGATTCGGCTCCTTTCTTTGGAGTATGAGTGGTTTAATTTTGTAACACCAGATCTCCACAGTGCAAAAAAGTCTGAATTCAACATTTCAATCAACCGCTTGTCAATTTAAAATGCATTAACGCGCGTTAAACAAACTCTCCTCATGAATCGTTTAGTCAATTGTCATTGGGTTGGTAACTCAACGCAAAATGATCTATTTTAAATCCAAAGCTTTGCCAGAATCTCAGGCCGTCCTCTGTGAATGCTTCTACAAATAGTTGGTCCCCTCTCCGGGAGTGCTCTTCTAGCATCATTTTGATTAATTTATTACCTATACCCATTCTTCGATGGCTTTCTAAAACAAAAATCCCCCGGATATAAACTTCTGATTTTTTGTTTGATCTTGAAGGATCGATTTCGATAAATCCTACTATGCCGGAATCGAGGTCTAAGTCCGTTGCAATTGCCACATTATGAGGATCACCATTTGTAATTCTCTCGCTCAGATCTTCGCCAGCATCTTCAGCGAACCTGGGTAAGATTGACTCGGCAATCGCTCTCATGGCGAAATCATAAATACTTTCCTGATCTTCTTTTGTTGCAAATCGATATTCGATCCGACTTGTCAATGCCATTATTTTTTGCAGATTCTTTCCTATTCATAATAATCTTGTTGAGAAAAGGGCGTGATGAAATAATTATGTTTAATTCATATCAAAATTTTCCTCAATAAGTACTTCTGATTAGGGTAAAATCAATTATTCGATAAGTTAAATTGCTCTAGTGAATATATTTTAAATAGAGTGTGAGTATTGTAATTTATGTCGAACCAACTACAGGATCTGACTATCAATCCTGAATTTGTTGATTGTTATCTATGTAGCATGAAAATTGAGCTACTAAGATCCATGGAAATCCCGTTGACAACCGGTGGCAAAGTCCGAGTTCACCCAAGTTGCTTAGAATTTTACATGAGTAAAACCGCGGTAGCAGCTGGAGGTTGTGGTAGTTGCACTGGTGGCAAAGGCTGCTGTTAAAACTGTTAATCTGAAGAAATAATTATGTGAAAACCAATTATCGTTAAACAGTCTTTTTATTGCTTTCAAGGCAAAGTGATTGGCAATATGGCTACAAAAGCTTGCAAAAAATGTAAATCACAAGTTCCTGAACGTGCAAAATTTTGTAATATATGTGGAAATGATACATTTGAGGAGGCGACTAAATGCCCATTTTGTAGTTTTACACTTCCAAATCCCAATATCAAATTCTGTCCAAGTTGTGGGAAACGAATAAGCAGCAAACCTACTTTAGCTCGTGTGATACGGGCTCCAGATGGAGAGTTACACCGATGTGGAATATGTAAACTTAAAATACAAAACGATTTAACGGTGTGTCCTAGCTGCTTGAATCCTTATCATTTTCCTCATTTAGCCAACTGGATTGTCGAAAAAAAAGAATGTCCAATGTGTCGAACTGAGTTAAGATTTGCTTAAGTTATTTTTAAATACAAATTGTTAGAGCAACAGCTACTCTATACCTTAACAAATTATTAAATACAAGGACTTGCAAGATTTATCTGTACTAATGCCAAAATATGACTTCGACCTAATCTCTATTGGTTCTGGGTCAGCGGGAAGACGAGTATCTTCAGCGCTGAAAAAAGCAGGGTGGAATACCGCCATAGTTGAAAAAAATGTGGATGGACATTTTGGTGGAACTTGTATCTGTACTGGTTGCATCCCCACAAAAGCAATAATTGAAAGTGTCAGCCGAAATGATAATTTTCGAAGTGCGATGGAGTTTAAGGATCGAATAGTCGAACGGATTCATGCTGGCACCTTGAGACATGTGACTGAACGACTCAATATCGAGGTTATTAAGGGAGCTGCAGTATTTGTTAACAATCATACGATTGAAGTAAAAGGAAGACAATACACTTCAGATGTAATTATAATTGCAACCGGCAGTAAGCCAATGATCCCACCTATTAAGGGATTGGCAGATGTTGCTTATTCGACCAGCCTAAGCATGCTTAACCTTGAAAAAGTTCCCAATCGGATTCTGATAATCGGAGGGGGAAGAATCGGATTGGAATTTGGTCAGGTTTATCACAAGCTGGGAGCTGAAATAATAATTTTTGAGGGATTGCCGCATTTGCTACCTGGAGAGGATGAGGACATGGCCGATCTGATTTCGAAATATTTGATAAATCAGGGGATCAAAATTTTCAAAGGTAAATTTGTGGATGAAGTTCGTGAAGAAAATAAGGGGAAGGGAACTTCTGAATTCACGGTGATTCTGAACGAAGGACCTCACGCTGGAGAATATTCAGGTGATTTGCTATTGGTTGCAACTGGTAGAGTACCAAACACGAGCAAATTAAAGCTAGAAAATACCCAGGTCACATTAAATCAGTCTGCAGTTGCTGTGAATGAGTATATGCAGACTTCAGCGGACAATATTTTTGCAATTGGAGATGTCGTAGGCATGCCAATGTTTACAAATTGGGCTGGTTTCCAATCCTTAAAGCTTCTTGAGAACCTGAGAATGTCGAGAACCAATGATGGGTCCTGGAAACCACTTATTTTACCCAACTTTCCCAGAATATGTTTCACCACTCCCGAATTGGCATCGACGGGACTAACTGAAACGGAAGCAAGGGAAAAGTATGGTGATCATGTAGTGGTGTTTCATTACAAGAATAAATGGCTTGGAAAAAGCATGATTCTAAATGATTGGGATGGAGTTCTGAAAGGTGTAGGATTGAAGGGATCTAACCAAATAATAGGCGCTCATCTTTGGGGAGAGAGAACGGGTAGCTTAATTCAAATGATAGTATTTGCAATCGAGAACAATCTTGGATGGAAAGAATTGGCGGATATGGTCTATGGGCATCCAGTCCTTATGGAAGGGATCTACAGTTTAGCAATCAATATGATACGACTCGTGTGGAAGTAATTCTATCACTTTATCAAATTATGGGGTATTACGGTAAATACCATGCTATTATTGTAACATTTCAATCGTGATTTTGCGAGGAAATTACAATCAAACTCGCTACTGATGGCAAATAGAATTAAATAATTTTTATTTTTGAAGGGGTTAATGAAGTTTCCAAAAAAACTCAATTTTTTAGGACTGCTTGCAGCTTTAGTGTTTATAAATAGTCCTCAAGTATCCGGACAGAGCAATTATAGCGAAGGCTACAATGATTTGATGCTTTTTGTGGCAATAATTTCGCTTGTTGTCGGGATATTCGTACTTGGGCTTTGGATTTATTTTATTTATAAGTTCCGAGAGGGTACTGATGTTGATCGTACACCGATGAGCCATACCTTTTCACGCAAATTGGAATTAGCATGGACTGCCATTGCCACGGGGATTGTTGTTCTGCTGATGGCAGTATCGTATCCAATATTGATTGAAATTGATGCTACGTTAGCCGATGGCAAGGCAGACGAAGTCATTATTGTCCAGGGTCAAGGGGGTAGCTGGGCTTGGGTTTTCTTTGAAGAAGATGGAACTCCAATCACAAATGGGAGCGATCCTAGTACGTTCATGACGGAAACTGATTCATTTGGATTTCAAGTCAGAACATCAATTTTGAACTTGAAAACCGACGTTATCTACAAATTTATCCTGATGAATGTAGGTGATAATATCCATTCGTTTTATGTTCCAAAATTACACATTAAACAGGATGTCATACCGGGAGTAAACAATACGATAATCGTGACAATTTTAGAACCTGGTGAGTATCAAATTTTATGCGCGGAATACTGTGGTACAGGGCATTCAGGGATGCGTGGCATCATCAAGGTGACAACATAATGGCAGAAGAACACGAACTTGATTCAACTTTTTGGAAAAATCCTAAAGAGTGGTTCGGATCAACAAATGCGCAACAGATAGCGGTTCTATATTTTGCGTTAACTTTTATCAATGCGGCGATAGGTGGTCTCATGGCACTTCTTATCCGTACTGAATTATGGACCTACGAGGCTTCCTTTTTTCAAACTGCTGCAGAATACAACTCTGCTTTTACACTTCATGGAAGCGCGATGATTTTTCTAGTAATTGTACCGTTAGGCGCTGGATTCGGTAATCTGTTGGTTCCCCGAATGGTTGCAGCTGATAACAATGATATGTACTGGCCTAGATGGAATAATATCGCTTTTTGGTTATTACCGCTTGGTTCATGGTTGATGTGGACATCTGGGGCTCAAGGAGCGTGGACCGTCTATCCACCGTTATCACTTAGTATCCCTGGAATCGATGGATGGATTGCTGGATTGGTTCTAGTAGGTACATCTTCGACAATTGGTGGGATAAATTTTATCCTAACTATTTGGAAAGGGAGAGCTCCTTATATTAAATGGAGTGATTTGGACCTGTTTGTCTGGGCAACTCTGTTTACGTCATTTTTAGCCTTCCTAGCAACGCCAGTGTTAACTGTGGCGTTAGTCATGGTTTTAATGGATCGTAATTTTGGTACTTTCTTCTTTGACGGAAGCCTCGGAAATCCAGTGATGTTTCAACATATCTTTTGGTTTTATTCCCATCCAGCAGTGTATATCATGGTTGTGCCAGCTTTCGGATTGGTCTCGCATCTTATTTCCAAATATGCTCGAAGACCTATTTTTGGGTATAGTGCCATGGTTGGATCAATGGGGGCCATTA
>JACZSS010000051.1 GCA_022574115.1 Candidatus Heimdallarchaeota archaeon
AAAAGTGCCAACAATTCCTGATAAGAGGACTAGTAACAAGGCGTAATAAGTTGCTTCCTGATCCTTGATGAAGTAGCTACTGACAATCGATACAAGAAATACTACTTGCGTTAAAACAAGTAGAGGCATGCTTAACCCGTCGACACCAACTGAAAAGGATATTCCAGCTTCAGCAATCCAGTCAGTTTTGTAGTGCATGACAAAGCCATCAACTTTGTCACCACTAACTCCAGAATAGATATTTCGGCCTATAAAATTGAAAAACCATAAATAAAAACTATATACGCTTGTGAGTAATACGATACCAGTGGTTGACCATTTAGCAATTGATGGATTAGATCTGCCTAATATATATACTGGTAAAGCTAGTATAATCGGGCTAAGTAGTAGAATTAATAACGGTTGAATAGCCATTCTCTTACCTCTAAGGTCTCTAGGCGGGGAAGAAGTTTTAGGTTTTTTAATAACATTGATCTTGATATCAAGGAACGAACTAAATTAGTCGGTGGTGACTCATATCAGGCTAGATTAAAGTGTGTTTTTACAATTTTTTCAAGTTCTAGAAGAATAGATTTGAAAAAAAGATGGTAGGGATGATTTTTTGGATCCAAAGTTTATCTTTGTAAACTTAATTTGAATTTAAACAAATCGTACAAATGTAAATACAACTAATATTGTTGCTAAACTACCAGTCATTATTCTTGCGTAATATGAAGTTTGACCTCTTTGAATTCGTCGGAATAAATATCCCCCTTGTCGAATCTGAATTCCGGTCTTATCTACAGTTCCGTCAATCCATTCATTATCAAATGTATCGGACATATCCGCCAATCGATGTGATCCATTTGTTATGAAACTATCGATAATGAAAGCATCAATTACTTCCACATCAATCTTTTGGAAGAAATCTCCGATACCCATAACTGGTCCCTCTGCAACCCACAAGATCGCTTGATCTACACCAAATCTGTTGGTAATTACCTTTTCAGCTGATATAACTAATGGTCTCGTTCTCATCCAATCCAAGCGTTTGTTACCATAGACAGCATACGCAAAACTAATACCAATTAATCCCACAACTGTTGGAAAGATTGCTGCTATCGGGTCAAATTCTCCTCCATGTGAATGAAATAATGTACCGAGGGCATATTCAAAGTTCCAATAATCATTTCGGCTTCCGTCTACATCGATGATTGTTCCGATTGTCCACCATAGAGATTCAATAACTACAAGAGAGGCAAGAATTACCAGGGATATTCGCATTCGAATACCGGTTTTGGTTGGATGGACATGGTCCTTGTCATATCGGGGTTCGCCATGAAAAACCAGGAGGAACAATTTAGTGGAATAAAAAGCAGTAAGTCCTGCGGTCAACACTGCAATGAGGTACGCAACTTCACCAAGCACGATTTCGTCGTTATTTTGAAGAGCCAATAAAACTGCATCTTTTGACCAAAAACCGTTCATAAGCGGAACACCAGATAAACCGAGTAAACCGATGAGCATCGTCCAATACGTATAAGGCATATACCGCTTCAGTCCACCCATCTTGGTCATCTCATTACTGTGAACTGAATGAATTACAGCACCAGCGCACAAAAATAATAATGACTTAAATGTAGCATGAGATATCAAATGAAACATACCAGCAGTTAATCCACCCGCTCCCATAGCCAGTGCAATGTAGCCAAGCTGTGAAATGGTGGAAAACGCAAGAACTTTCTTGATATCAGTTGCTGTAAGTGCCATTAGTCCACCTGCAAGCGCAGTTATTACTCCGATCCACACGATAGCGTTTGCCGCATTGAATGAGTTAGAATTCAATCCGAATTCAGCAATAACCCCTGAAAGTTTACCGTCTGATAGATTAATTATTGGCTTACCATCAGCATGAACATAGAATAGGTAATAGTTCCTTGCTATCAGGAATAAGCCTGCCTTGACCATGGTTGATGAATGTAGCAAGGCTGAAACTGGTGTCGGTCCTTCCATCGCTTCTGGTAACCAGCCAAACAATGGAAATTGAGCACTTTTGCCAATTGCACCACCGAAGATGAGCAATGCAGGAACAATAAAATCATTAAACCTAAGATCGCCGTGTTCCATCATTTCTGCTAAATCCAAATAACTAAGAGTTGCACTTCCAGTAGCTTCCAAGGTTTTATTCCAAATGATGGCAATTCCAATGAGGAATGATACATCTCCAATCTTATTATACAAAAATGCCTTTTTAGCAGCGGAAGCTGCACTTCGTTTTTGCCAATAAAATCCAATAAGTAAATAGGAACTAAAACCTAGTAATTCCCAGAAAATAAATGCCATGAATAAATTACTTGCGAGTACAAATCCAAGCATAGACCCAGTGAAGAAATTCATCGTCCCGAAAAATCTGGTGTAAGCTGGATCTTGTGTCATATATTCTGATGCGTAAAAATGAATGACAGTAGCAATTGTTGTGAGAAGAACTAAGAATACCACACTAAGTGGATCTAGTAAAATCCCCCATTTGAACGAGCCGCTGACACTGGGCAGGAAATCAAATTCCTGGTTAACATGTCCGATCGTAGATTTGTGAGTTACCTTCTCTTTGAAAAATTGAACTAGGACAACCAAAGAAACAATCCATGATCCGGCTAGACCAGCAACCCCTAAACTTCCAGTAAACTTTTCGGAATATTTTTTATCTCCTTTTATCTCAAAAAGACTCATTAATAGCAACGTAATACCGGTAATGAATGGGATTGCAATGGTGGCCCACGCAAGATTGGCAAGGACTATATCGGATACCATCTTACGATGTCTCCTCCTCTCTTAAACTAAATATATTTGAAACTGTTATCTCTCCAAAATTTCTGTAAACAGACAAAAAGATAGCCAGGCCAATGGCTGCTTCCGCAGCAGCAATACCAATTATAATAAAAACAAATACCCATCCTTCTTGATCACTGGCTACCCCAAAAAGACCATTGAAAGCCATGATTGATATATTTGTGGCATTTAACATAATTTCAACCGAAATTAAAATTCGAACTGCGTTTCTTTGTGTTAATACTCCAAATAACCCCGCACAAAACATAAATGCGCTTAAGGCCAAAAAATATTCTACCGGAATGCTGAATGCCATTATGAAGCCTCTGATTTTAATATTTGGGCCTTCATTTCATCGCTCAATTCCTCAATGTCCCACTCTCTGATGGCCAATTTGACAGATCCTAGCAATGCCGCAAGCAGTAATAATCCCAGAAATGGAATGACTGGACCAAAATTGTCCCACAGGAATAAAGTATAATTTTCGGTAATCTCAAAGGCGCCTGCGACGTTTTCATCTCCGTAAACAGGAATCCTTGAGTCACCAAGTACATTTGGTGTTCCACCACCTGCTTCACGTAGATAATCTGGCTTATCCACCGTATCTAATATTAACACGATCATGTTAACAGCTAATACCAAAAAAATAATCAACTGCATCCATGTGGCTCGTAAGAACTTACTAAGCGTATTTGGAAAGGGAGCATCATCATGTTCTGTTAACAGCACTGCAAATAACAGCAAAACAGCTATTCCACCAGCATAAATCGAGATTTGGAAGGCGAAAATGATTTCAGAGTTAGCCAAAAGAAATGTTACCGCGACACCAACTAACATCATTATGAGCCAATATGTGGATTGCATAACTTTCTCAACAGTTATTACCATGAACATGCAAATGATGATGTATATAGCGGTTAAGATGAAGGTTATTTGAAGTGGATCTTCATAAAAAGCCATACTTATGTCCTCCTCGAAAAAGCCTGTACTTCTGGATCAATTCCCAGGATGAATAAAGTTGAAATTAAGGCAATTGGTAACATAATCTTCCAACCCAGTGTTAAGAGTTGATCGATTCTAAATCTAGCTAATGCAGATCTGAACCAAGCTGCAACAAAAACAAGGAGGTAAATCTTTGCAGTCATCGTGACAAATTGGACCCCTAGATTTGTCCTAAATCCCTTTGCAAAATCTGGAGAAATAATCTCATTTCCAAAAATTTCTACACCACCAAGGGGTATTGGAATAGGATCATATCCACCCAAGAATAAGTAAATGAAGAGTAATGAGTTGATAAAAAGATGTAGATATTCAGTCATCATAATTAAGCCGTATCTCCAACCTGTAAACTCGGTTCGGGGACCCATGACTAATTCTGCCTCTGCTTCTGGAATGTCAAAGGGAATTCGTTCAGTTTCAGCATATCCCGCAACAAAGAAAATCACCCCTGCGATCAGGCCAAACCCCCAATATCTAAAGAGAAACCATCCATTTTCCATTTGATCTTCGGTGATTTCGAGAAGAGAAAATGATCCAACAACTGCTAAGATGCCAATGACAGAAATAAACATAGGGATTTCGTAGGCAATTAACTGTCCTGCGCTTCTGAATCCGCCAAGTAAAGCATATTTGGAATTTGATGCCCACCCCCCCACCATCATCATCGGAGGAAAAACTGAAAAAATAGCAAAAATGTAGAGGATGCCGATCGAAAAATTACCCGCTATTAATCCCTGGCTTCCCCATGGGAGTGGCGCGAAACTTAAAATGGCCGTAACTGAAATAATCATTACTGATATAAAAAATCCAACTCGATCAGCTCCAGCAGGTCTCAAATCCTCTTTAATGATTAACTTAAGTAAATCTGCAGGGATCTGCAAAACACCCCATTTACCCACATACATTGGACCTCTACGACCTTGCTGTCGAGCCATGACTTTACGCTCCACCCATGGAGCTATTAGTTGATTAATCATAATGTAGTTTGCCAATAGGAAGCTGCCTATCAGAATCAACGTTGCACTACTCGGATCCCATCTCTCCCCAGTTATGAAATCGAAAAGATCACTAAATGGTAAACCAGGATCATGTGGTTCAGGCGGATCATGTGCCATTCAAGTTCGGAAGAATTTCGTGATAACTTAAATTGTATCATGCTGTTATGACAGATCGATGTTGAGATGTGGTTTTGTGGGACTTTGATTGTCTAGAAAATCACCCATCCATTAATCCATTTTCAATTTGATAAACGATATTGGCTGTCTGATCAGTTTAAAATTCATCTTGAGTTTACGAGTTTTTAACAAGTATAATATAATCAAATGTTGGGAACTTTTTATATGACTGAACGACCAACGCTCCACAAAATAGCAATTCTTGGGACTCCGCGTTCTGGGAAAACAACTCTGATGGTGAGATTAGCAAAAGGTTTAGTAGATCCAGCAATTCAATCCACGCGAGGTATCGACTTCCACCTCGTCAATGTTAGCACTCCTAATAATTTAAAATTACAGATTTGGGACTTGGCTGGTCAGGATCTCTACAGAAACTCGGGAATATTTGATGATATGGTCTGGGGTTCATCTGCCTTTTTATTTTGCTATAATGCCAGCGATGCCAGTTCCATCGAAAAAATTGATAAATGGATCGGTGTCGCTAGAAATCATAAGAAATTTGACAAAACTCTCAAGTATCTAATTGGTCTCAAAGCGGATTTGGTAGATACTGGCCAGCAAATTGCATTAAACAAATTAGTGGAAAAATACATGTCTGACCCTGAACTAAACATCAAACACATTATTTGTAGTGCTCATGGCGATATGAATATCAACGAACTCTTAGAAGAATTATCTGAGGATTTATCGAATCTCGAAATTTAGTTTGCACTGTATCCAAAAGCAATGAGTAAATCATTCTTTGCCTCTATTTTCTGTTCCTCACTAATTCCCATACCTTCGGCCAACGTTTTACCATACTTCTCAACTATCGTGTCAGCATATCGTTGAATTGCACTTTCTAAATAACTTGATTTCTTATCAGTGATCAGAATTAAACCAATAGTTTCACCAGAATTGACTAAACCTCGAAATTCAAGTAAAATCTCTTTTTCGTAGAATCCGATCTGTTTAACCTGTGTTGATACCTTGAATGCTTCACCCATTATGGCAGTAATAGCTGTAATAGCCCCTGATATTAATGGTAACTCTGTGTTCATTTTCTCATTGGGATTAAAATCGTATTGAAGTATTGGGATACCTGTCTCATAAATCAATAAGAGAGTGTTAAGCTTTTGAGGTTGAAGAAATGCAATTTCCCGTGACCTGGTATAGGCCACTGTTATGAGGAATATACCAACGGAAACCAGTAAATACCCAACAATTTCAGATGCCCATGTGCCCAATTCTGGCTCGTCAAGTCCGTCAACTAAAACAACCCCAATTATCCCAAATAATGGTCCTATGAAAAACATGAAGACACCCCCGATTCTCATAATTTTGATTTGCAAAATTTGACGGGGATCAAATGCATGTTTGGAACTTTTGATTAATTCCTTTTGAGTCCAATATCCAGCCAAAAGTACTGTCGGAAAAATAGCCAGACTAGTAATTGGAGACCATCTCATGGTGGTTAAGTCACCAACAACTACGATAGTGGAAGAAATCGCAATGTCGTTGAACAATCCGGAAATAGCTATAAAAATTGCAGCTCCGATTGTTGCGGTTGCAACCCCAACCTTTGTTGCTTCTACTTGTCCTTCAAAGGAATCAATAAACAGGATGAATAAGCTGGGAACGAGTACAGATCCTATTATATTCCAGGTTGCAATCAGATTAATCCCTGTATCAGAAACATTAAGCAATATCGGGAGGATTAGCAGGAAATTGGTCACTGCCCAAGAAGACATCAACATCGTGATATACAGAACTATGCTGATCCTTGAATATCTGTACAATCTAATTGAAACAATAATCAATAAAAATGCAAAAACCGCATTGGCCCCATGAGAAATCAAAAATGCGTTGCTAAGAGTACTCAATATATTTTCGTAATCCTTCTAGTGTAAAATCTTTTCGTGAATAGAGTCCTTAATCTTCAAAATTTTGCATTCATAAGAATTAATAACAGGGATCGAATATCAACTTGGGTTTGATGAATCTATTGCGGACCGTATTTCATGCAACTATTTGGACCTCAAATTACCAAGCCAAGAAATGAATAACATAAACTATATTTTTTAACAGAAGAAAGTTAAGATCAATCGATTCTTCTGATTAATGCAGTGCGGCCCTTTACGATTTTAATAGGTGACTTCGATGATCGATCCTCGAAAACGCAATACAGCACACTCTGAATTTCAAAGTTCAAACCCGGTTTATATATCACTACGTCAATATAAATTTATGATTAAAGATACAAAAACAATGATTGTAAAATTAATTGGATATAAAATCAGCTTTTTGAGTGACTTTCTATTCAGGATTGCTATGAGTGATGGAATTTTATCAGATGAGGAAATAAATGTTTTATCGTCAATTTTTCAGAATTTAGATCTTCTTCTCTATGCTGTCATAAATGCATATGAAGACAATGTTATTGAAGATTATGAACTCAGTGGATTCGAAAGAATCATCGCACAGATAGGAGATCAAGCAATCTCAACTGCAAAATTTGATGATTGTATCACTGACGATGATGGGCGATTAATTAAAATATTACAAATTTCCCTAATTGAATTTCAAAAAATTTTATTGAGATAATCCGTCAATCGAGCAGAATAACCTTCTTGTGTTCCATAGATCAATCGATCAAATTATGAGCCAAGCTAGTGCAATTCTCATGAGGACAATTTGAACAATAAATGATACTAGATAACTAAGAATTCCAGCAACCAAAACTGTTTTACGATTAAGCATACAAAAAGAATTAACTCCGTACAAAATTGCAAGAAGAGCAATTACCAAGAAGATTTCACTTAAATTATCCGCAAAAGCTCTTACTAATTCTGCAATCACTATCCAAATGGTCATTGTTCCATATACACGAGTGAAGGTTTTCAGGTCTGAAATCCCACCTAATTGATCAATGAATGCATTAAACATCAATATAAAAATTCCATGACCGATTGCGATGATGACTAAGGTCACAAATAATAAACTTTGAACCGTGACGTTTTGGTCAATTAGATCCTGAAACTGGATAGGGAGTTGGTTGGTTCTAACAGTTGCAAAAATTTGGATAACGATTGCAGCAAATAAGACTGTGAGTGCATTTTCCGTCATTTTTGTATCGTGGGCAACATGTCGGATTCCAATTTTGTCAAATGCTAATGCAGAGATTATGTACTCCGTAGTTGACATCCTTGCAGTATCTGACTCTAGTTTTTGAATTTCCCATTCATCAAGTTTTGCCTTGTAAGCTTTATCTTGGAGGCTGAGTTTATTTTTCTCTTGCTTGATGGTTTTAAATTTTAGGCCGGGATATTCAAATAAATAAATAAAACCTGTGTTGGTAGACAAGTTATAAACTGCCCAGAAAAGGCCAAGTAAGTGAAACAGGTAAATTATTGAACGTGTATAGTCTAAATCACTAAGTGAGAAACCAACAGTTATCGCATCAACTGTAATTGTTAACAAGTAGGTAATTATCAGGCTGATTCGACTTGTACTTTTTTTCTGCCTTAGTTCGAGAGTAAAAATCAAAATCAATACACTCGACAAGATGAGGTACACTGTTTGAGCTATCGGTAGCCTCGTATGATTAAAATTAGCAGAGCTTATGTCGGTGGTCCGATCATCGGATGATATCACAATCATCACCCATTGTAAAGCAATCATTAGAGGAACAAAAATAAGCAAAAACACATTGACAGTCGTCATTGTTTGTATTCCATTTTCCAAGTTAATCCCCAGTCTATCTCCACCTAACTCTGAGATGCGTTTTTGATCATGTTCGTCCATAGCTCGCTTCTTTTCCTTTATCCGGGTGAATAATTTGTCAAAGGGGGTTGCAAAAATAAACCAAAGTAATAACACCACGAGTACTCCTAGAAATAATCTACCCATTATTATGGTCCCGACCAAAACAAAAAATGAAATCACATTAAGTGAGATAAATAAGTTAGTTTGAACCTGATCCATGCCGTGACCTCATTTTTTGATTTTAAATTGATTTCAGTTGTAACCTAGTCTCCTGTAAGATTATAATGACGCTGACAGGATCACAGATATGGGCAGAACGCAGCGAACTTATCGAATGAGGATGCAAGCGATTCGCGATAGGATGATGGGAAATTTCAGAAGTCCTACCCTCCGCGAACGATATCGTAAACTTTGGGTGTCTGCACACAAACTCTCCGCGGAGTCATCAACGTTCCCTTGGCCTGATACTCACGGTGTCTCCACTTTTTGTATGACTCTCGATGCACTGAGAAAACTCAAAAGAGTAGAAGACAAGGTTCAACGACTCCAAGATGGATTTAATCGGTCCAAGTCTCATGATCGTGAATGTACGGACGAACAGCCAAATCTTAAGCAGTTTAAATAATGAAATGAGTGCTTCAACTAGAAACGAGTAATTCCTCGTTTTTCAAATTACCCCCAAGCCAACAAAATGTAGGAAAGGCACTTCTGGCACCAGAAGACAACGGTTGAAGGATGGGGATTGCAGACTCAAGTCCAACTTGCTTCAGAAGCTATATGCATCTGGAGTGGGGCTCATATCGGTAGCCCTAT
>JACZSS010000052.1 GCA_022574115.1 Candidatus Heimdallarchaeota archaeon
GTATAAACACCGTATTTTGAGAGGAAAAATTGAGTTCCATTCGATTTACTAATGATTGATTTAAAATAATCGCCTAAAACTCATTCAGTTGAGTCTTAGAACTAAAGCCACATATATTCAAAATGCTCAAATTATTTTGGTTTTGGAAATTTATGACTTCTGATGGTCTTGTCCAACTAAAATTTGATGCAAAAGAGTATAAGACAAATGTTCATCCAGAATGGTGTCCAGGATGTGGTGATTTTGCTATTCTTAAAGCGTTAAAAAATGCTTTATTTGAGATGCAGTATGACCCAAAAGACACAATTTTGGTTCCAGGTATAGGATGCTCCTCCAAGATGATGTCTGCGGTCGGTACTTATGGACTTCATACGATTCATGGTAGAGCATTACCCGTTGCAGCGGGGCTCAAGTTTGCAAATCACGATCTCAATGTGATCTCATTTGGCGGTGATGGGGACATGCTTGGAATCGGCGGGAATCACCTACTTCATGCATGTAGACGTAATGTGGATATGATTTTGATAATTCCGAACAATCAGACTTATGGATTGACAACTGGGCAAGCTTCACCTACCTCCGATTTGGGCTTCAAGACCAAAACATCGCCAACAGGAACAGTCGATCAACCGCTTCTTCCTGCTTTGCTTGCGGTGACAGCTGGGGCTACATTTGTCGCCCGCACCACCTCGGCAAAGACGGGTCATATGCAGGAAATGATTGAGGCTGCTTTCAAGCACAAAGGGATGGCTGTAATCGAGGTAATGCAGTTCTGCATCACTTTCAATAAAATTAATACACCGGATTACTATGCCCCTCGATATTACGATTTGGCTGACGACATGGATTATGTCAAAGATGACAAGGATGCAGCCCTTGTTAAGGCCAACCAATGGGATGATAAGATACCGCTCGGCATCATTTACCAAGCCGAAAAGCCAACGTTTGAGGATGGATTTGAACAATTGGCTGGTAAACCATTAGTTGTAAAAAGATCTAGCGAGCCAAGAGATATTCAAAGCATCTATGATGAATTAAAATAAGTCTACAAGCCCGTATCACGTGGATGATTTATGAGGAAGACTAATCCCTGCTTAATTAATCCCCCAGTTTATATCTTAAGTGACTCAGAATATCTATGAAATGTGTTATAATAGCTCGATTTGCGTGAGTTTCAGTCATCTGGACATCAAATGCTTCCATTGGACGTTGGTATCATTTGGACTGGTGGCACGGGTTTATTTTGAATAGGCATCAGATCAAGTGGGATCATCTCAGATCCAATGGCCTTGTGGAAGATAGGCATTTCCTCTTCAAAGAAGAACTTCTCGCCAGTTACCTGTTCCAGATCATCCATCCAGATCGCTTTGAGATCATACTTGGCATAAAAAGGTCGACCAACCCATTCCGGATTTCGTCCCTGTAAGAATCGTAGATTAAATAATTTGACTCCAAAGATCTTTGATATTCCGGTGATCTCCACTTTACCTGGAGTACAACTCATTGAGGGACCACGAACAGTACTCGCAAGCCCGGATATCCGCGAATAATTAGATCAGAGTTGATGACTGATGAATTATCTAGTTTATGGTTCTAGAGTCCAAGGGCCAGTTTGCAATTGGATGACAGATGGCCTCAGATTTTTACAATTGATCGTAACTGCCAAAACTTTGCTAGGTTTCAGATTTTACCTGCTACCTACCAGTATTGTATTAATCATTGGCTTCAAGGATCAATCGATCCATTCGATTGATGCTATCCTCTCTTTTTTCTGTGAAAGAACTTATTATCATAATCCCAAGTATCGATCGATCCCGCGATCTACGATCTTGTGCCCTTATGGCGCGATTCATCCGTGCCTCCCTCTCTCGCCACCGCTCACAGGGTTTATGCTGTATGACTCCTCCCCTACGGGTCGCTATGCTAGCAAAAAACACTTTTCCGCTTGCGCCTTTTGACGCTGAATTAATGCATGATGAATTGGACCATTTTCAATCATTTTTGGATGAAGAAATTGACTTTGTATATGATCATGAAGAACCCATTTTACTTGATGAATACTTTCCTGAGCAATATGACCGATTTGGTGGTCAAATCAATTTTGTTGATAATCTATTAACTTTGTTTGATCTTGATACGGTTGAAGAACTCAAAGATCGAGTGCAACATCTGGACAAGGATTTTGAGATTCAACATCGGTTTAATGTTGGATTTCGCTATGAACTACGAAAGATTGAAGATCGAAAACTTGCAATGGACAAACAATTCAAACTCGACAATCCATCTGCTAAATACAAGGACTGGACATCTAACAAATGAGAGTCTGACACAGTTTCAATTATCAAGAACAAAATTAACTTCTTGATTAACAAATACGAACTGGATTTCGATCAACTGGTAATTGATTCACCTTTTGAAATTTTATTCAAAGAGATACTCTACTCAACTGTACGAGGTTACACCTACAAAAACAGAGGTTTGACTCTTCGATATGCATTAATCCTTTTCCTGGAGCAACAATTTGGTTCTGATCTGATCGACTTAAATGACCCCAAAGTTGATACAACAATCATCAACTGGATGAATCAATGAACAGGAAGTAAAATCACTTCTTAAAAATTGGGACATGAAATATCCACTTACAAAACTAATTATGATAGGATAGAATTCTTATTGGATGAATATTCATTTGGAGAATTGGATGATTTGGAGGAGAGACAACTGGAGGATGAACAAAAATCAATTTTACAATATAACGATTTGATGGACAATGAAATTTCTGATTCCGACACAACTTCCTCTGCTACCAAAATAACATCTCTAAACTTATCTCAAGCTCAACAACTAAGACTCAGATTTGACTGTGAAGTTTACAACGTATTGAATTAACGTAGGAAGTAAATTCACGACCTATGCAATCAAAATCATCTGCTCGACTTCATCAGATCTATGATAGGAAGTAAAATCACTTCTCAATTAGTAAATCTCTCTTTTCTGTAGTTACATTTGATCCGTCTCGCCTTACAGATGATCTCTGACTCAGAATAAATGATTCATTTGCTTGAAAACATATGCGCTGCTATCTCACAATCGCTACATTGCTTATATAGCGTAAGCACAAGTTGGTCTTACATGAAATCATTCATACTAACTTTCACGCTGCTAATTTTTATCATGCAAGCCCCAACCGCAACCCAAGCTCAGCTTATGCCACCTTTCCAACATACAACCGGAGAAGGAACTACCTTTAGTATTGGTCTCGACGAACAGGACGGGGAGCTCACCCAACTTGTTCGGGGAGTATCCTACAACCTCTTTGTTTGGATGTCGATGATTGAACTTGGTGAGGATGTCAGCAGTCTAAGTGACATCACTTTTGATGTATCTATTGCTCAGATTGGCACACTCCACTATCTTCAAACGTTAGCATTGGACTCACTGGTACACATTACTGCTTCCGGCATACAACACGGTGTACCATTTTCATTTTCTCCTGATCAGTCATTTGCCGATCATTTGGTAGTTTTCATCCAACCTTGCTACGTTGAAAATTCAGACCCGGCATTCTTGATCTGTTCCGGTCCATTCGAGCTATCAGGTATTAGTATTATTGATCCGATCCAAACAACGCAATCATCTACCCCTACTTCAACAAGTACCTCAAGACTTCCATCCGAACCGGACACCACTTCTACCGATGATAGTAAATCAGAGTCTCCGACTTCTAGATCTACGAGCTCGACCACATCCAAACCTGTCATTACAATAGAGCCTCCAGAAACTGGTGGCAATGGTATCATGTGGATCTTTGGATTTGGATTTGGTCTTGTTATTATGCTAGGCATAGCGAATGCTAAACAGAATTAAACCCAATATGATTATCTTCTCCCGAGAAATTCACTTGTATTATAGCTACACTCATTGAGCCGAAGTAAAATCACTTTTTTGGAAAGATTCTCTACTCTAATTTCATGGCATTTTTCAAGTAGGTAGTAATTTCGCTTCTCGATATAAAACAGGTTCTGTGCTTTACGATCGATCGATGATGATTAACCCCTCATTTCCTGAAGCGTAAATCTGCCTCTTCGCTCTTTGAACCAAACACCGAAATCTATTGCTTCGTTTGACATGATAATTATCCATTGGGTGAATAACAAGTAAATCTACTATTGTTATCCATTCCCACGCGAAATCTTCATGTTAAAAAACAGTAGGTCAGTAAGAATCCCTCACCTTAACATACACACCTTCGGTGAGGATATTGTACGTGATGTTGAAATACGGGGTAAAATAATTCTTTAAATTCTTGGTTGCGAAAATTATCTCAATCTATCCTGTGGAATTGAAACTCTTTGTTTAGGAGGGATGAAATAGATTGTGGAATTACGATTTTAGTCTGTTTGACTATAATAAACAATTATCACGGCTCAAAGACTCTGCTATCAAATAAACCATTTAAATGACGCGCCTTAGTAATTATCGTGTCTAGAAAAATTGCGGTAAGTCTCATAATGCTCCTTTGCTTACAGTTTTCATCAGGACAAACAGCTCAAACAGAGATATCTGATAATCTAGCAAATACTTGGCAAAATCAAGTCAACGAAACTCGAATGTTGCAGATAGTCAAATTCATGTCGTCTGATGAATTCGGTGGGAGAAGAACAGGAACAGATGGAGATCGGCTGAGCCAATCGCTCTTAGATACAGCCTTAGACAATTTTGGTCTAAAGAAACTAACCAACCGAACAGATTACCGCCAGATAGTCCCATCGTTTGCCGATGGGGAGTCGGCAAATATATTAGGAAGCCTGCGATCTAGTAATTTGTATGATTCAATCAACGAGACAATAATTCTATCGGCTAATGCTGATCATATAGGTATGATTTCACCTACTCAGATTTACAATGGAGCAAACGATAATGCATCAGGTGTTTCGGTGACACTAGAAGTTGCTATGATACTCAGTGAGGTTTCAAAGATTTATCCTTTCAAGAAAAATATCATATTTGCTTTTTGGGCTGCGGAAGAGCGCGGACGTCTTGGATCCCAGCATTTCTTAAAAACCGGTTTGCTTAGTGAGCAAAATCTTTCTTTAGAATTGGTCATCAACCTGGACCAAGTCGGATATGACCGCGGTGACGGTATTCTTAAAGTTTCAGGAGGTTTGGACGTTCCAGAACTCTATGCGAGTGGTCTTACCGCAGCAGCTAATGAAATAGGGATTTCAAGACCTAATTTGTACTCTACCGGCAGGAATTCAGACCATCAGACTTTTTTAGATAACAACACTCCTGCATATACTCTAATTTGGGAATCAAACGGACCAAATTACCATACCGTCAATGACACTTGGGAAAAAATCGATCCTAACTTACTCGGGATCACAGCAGAACTAATTCTTGAGTTATTAATTAATCAATATGATTTGGTAGACACAACTATATTCCTGAGTGCGGCGATAGAAACGTCAAATTCGTCAAGTTCAAGTGCGGGACGTATTGTGTCAAGGTTGGGTGTCACCATTACTTTGTCTCTGATGGTTTACCGAATGTTCTTTCTGCGGCATAGACGAGAACAATGAACCACTGTATATATTTCACTAGTGCATCCACCGCATCTTAGAAAATAATATATGTGCGATGAGAGCCCACGACTTGGTTCCCAGCCTTTCTCAAAGACCGATTTACGTGGCGACCAAAATCTTTGATTAGGGATGGTCATCAACCTTGACCAAGTCGGATATGGCAGAGGTGGTAGTATCCTTGATGTTTCCCGAGTATTGAATGTTCCAGAGCTCTATGCAATGAATCTTAGTTAGTGGGGTTCCAAAGCGTTCGAATCCCATAAATAGATGGTCCCCAGAAAATTGCGGTCATTGCTACAAGAAAGCCAACCATAGCGATGCCGTCAAACATTCCTGAAAGAACTATGCTTATACCATCTCCCGCGTCAGTCAGTAAGCGCATAATAAAAATTAACAACAACATACTTTCAGATCGCCTGTATAATGCAAAAACTGTCATCACAGCAGCTGCCAAATTTCGAATAGCATAAGCTCCATTCCCCGTCATTATCATTGTTCCATCCATCAATTCGACTTCACCGAGTTCGGCTGTAAAGACCGTAAGTAGTCCGAAAGCAAGTGGAGCCCCAACCATTACAATAATTCCGTACCACCATATCCAAGCGGGGAGTTCACTTTTGTTTGTATCAGACATAAGATAGTCCTCCATGGATTTCAAGCATAAATTTTTTAAGAGATAATTCATTTTTCGTGATCATTGTTGACCTTTCGCCAAATCCCGAATATTTAAATCGATTGGAAAATAAATAAATCGGGAATAATTTAGAGATCATAATTTACCTTTTAACAAGTGTTTATATAACATCAAGGAAGTATATCTAATATAACTGAACAAATTTAGAGATCTAAATTTAGGAGAATAAATATGTGGCTGAATGCTTTTTATGAAGGTGGAAAACCAATTTCGCCGGTAGAATTATTAGTTCTTGCAACGGTACCGAGCGAACCGGAGTCACCAAAGTCAATCATCAATCGGTTAGGTGAATCGGAACTCGAATGGTTTCCAGCTGCAGGGACACTTTACCCCATACTTCATAGGCTCGTCAAGAGAGGTTTACTGCAAAAAATTGGATCAACTCGCTTTAAATTTGGAAAGACCAAAAGCGGCAACATTTTCTTGTCTTCTAATCTCAGAGCATTGAGATCTCAAATTAAGGAAAGTCTGTCTTATAATCTGGTTCTTTTAGAATCAATTTTGAAACTCGATCCCTCCCCAATAGATCTAAAGCTCTTCCTCTCTGAAATTGAAGGATATGTCTCTAAATTTGTAGCTCAGTTCAACACATTGAAACAAGAATCGAAAGATATCATAGATTCAAGCTTCAATGTACCAATCACATTCGATTAGGTGAAAAATATGTTCGGTAAACATCGTAAACACTGGAAAAGAGCTCCTGTAAGAGGAGGACATTGGCGTCTACGCCAATTAAGACAATTTGACTTCGGCTATCAATGGATCGAAGATGACAAACTACGAGTGGTAATACCACTACCTGGTATCGATCGGGATCATTTAGGAGTAAAATCTACTGCACAGGTTCTTTCAATCTCGGTTAAAATTCGAGAGGATTTGGCTAAGTATTCGGTCAGGCCATCAGACCAATGGGAGATTGTCCTAGAACATGAAGTTGTTCCTGAAACGGCTAAGGCCAAATATGTTGAAGGGGTACTCCTTGTTGACATCGACCTAAAATACCCCCCAAGTGAAGTTGAATCGATAGAATATGAGTAAGGCTCATTAAGTCCGAATTGTAGGCATCGGGTCTATAATGAGCCAACCCACCTTTTTATTGGTACAATTAAAATTTATTTTTCATAAAATATCATAAAACTAAAGTTGGAAGCAACTGAAAAACAATAGATCAAATTAGTCTGAGCTTGAGTGTTCTTTTTCTAATTTGATTCACCTGATAAAATTTTACTAATTTGGACTACCGATTGTTCTGTAGCCACCAAATATTGCTCTGAACCAATATATAGCTAAAAATCAAAATCAATACCGCACGCAGTATAAGCGGGTCTTTGGTTGGAGGGCAATATTCAATTCCGACCTCATCTAAAATATCTAAATAGATCAGTTGTAGCTCAATTTCTTTTGACATTCTGCATTATTCCTACAATTTGGAAACTTTAAAATGCAGTGAGTGTTTAATGTTAGGATCCGGCAATAATCAGATATCTCAAACCCATTCTATCACGTAATCCCTAAGTTTTCAATACGATCATTTCCAGAATTGAATAATCAGAATATGCTATATTAGTAAGTATAAATATCCTTTAGCGAAGCGAAACTCAGGTTTTCTATTGGATGAGTAGCGATAAAATTGAAGGAATTGCACCTACAAGAATGCAACTTCTGGAATTAAAAAAGAGGGTTTCACTCGCCACTCATGGCCATGATCTTCTGAAGGAAAAGATGGATGCTCTGATTATTGAGTTCTACAACGTCATCGATGAAGTCAAGGAGAGTCAATCTGAATCTGAAGGAGTTCTAATCAAGGCTCATGCTCAATTAGGACTCGCAAGCCTAAAACTAGGTATGGCTAAACTTCGTGAGATTGGATTGGCTGCGCCGGAAACTCTCTCCTTACTGGCATCAACAAGAAGTATTATGGGTGTTAAGATACCTCAGTTGTCACTTAGTCGAAAGCAATTGGCAATTCCATTTTATAATGCTGAAGGAACCTCAATTGCACTTGATGACTCGGTGTTTGCGTTCAGAGAGTATTTATTTTCCGTAGTTAATTTGGCGGAAAAAATTGCTACTTTGCAAAAATTAGCTTACGAAATTTCGAGCACCAAAAGACGAGTAAATGCGCTTAATCACATAATTATTCCTCGACTACAAAATACTACGAGATTCATTGATTTAGCCCTTGAAGAAGAAGATAGGGAGCAATTCAGTCGAATGAAGTTCATTAAAAACAAACTGAATGAAGAGACAGATCTATTTGAGCTTGATACAGAGGCTGTGGCTCAGATGACTGGTGAGATACAGGAAACAGTAGATATCAAACAACCAACAACTTCTAAGGAAAAGGTTAAGAAAAACGTCATAAAAAAGGCTACGAAGGCTAGCAGACCAAAAAAGTGAGAAAAACATCAAAAAAAAGGGGATCGGCCTGATTCAAGATCGAAAACTAAAAAATACAATTATCAGGGATTTGAATATATGTCAATGACAAACTCCACGAAAATAACCAGTTATCAGGGTGTTGGGGTGATGCGAGACACACTAGCCCTTGCAAGGGTTCATTACGAGATACATGTTTATGACGAAGGGTTTGCAGGATATGCAGTTTGGGCGAGGAACGATATCAGACTCCCCCTGATTGCCCATCTAAGCGATTTTCTCAAGAGAAGAAAACGAGCCAGTATGACTGTTAAGGATGCAGTTGCTTTAGACGAAAGGAGTTTCTATGTTGCATATTCGGATATTCAAGGGATCGTGAACGATGGAGATCATAAAGAAATACAGCTGTTGTCGAATACCGAGCAGATGACTATTTTGTTCCGACCACCTGATGACTACGAGGAATTTATGGAACATATCAACAAGAATGTCAAGGAAAAAGTATTTTCCCGTGATGAGGTAAAAACAGTCTCAGCAGTTTACGTTTAGTCTCATAAAAACCTACCAAATTATTTACCACCGACCAGTGAACAATAAGGTTTTAAAATGTCGTTTCACAATTTAGTCTGACAATGACGAGTGAAATCGCCTTAACAACAATCGGCATATCGCTCTTCTTGCTTATCACATTTGCTGGCGTCTTCATTTATTTGATTTATATTTACCGTCGATGGTCTGAAGTCACAATTGGTTTGTGGGCAACAGCATCGTTATTTGTCACAGTTGCTTTATTGTTCTCCTTGATCGGTTTACAAGTAATTGACACTAATGAGGAAAACTCCTTTGTTTTTTATAGAATTGCTCAAAGTCTCATGTATTCA
>JACZSS010000632.1 GCA_022574115.1 Candidatus Heimdallarchaeota archaeon
CAATTTTTTGGTTTGGAGTAAATGGGTAAGGAAGTAAATCTTTCAAGGTAAGGAACATTCTTTTATCTTGTAGGTTCCCAAGAATAACTGGAAAATCTTGATCAACAAATTCCGCTATTACTTGACGACATACTCCACATGGTGATGAAACAGTATCATCCCCAGTCACAACTGCCATCGCTATAAATTTCCGATGACCTTGGCTGATAGCGGAGAATATTGCTGTTCTTTCAGCACAGACCGTAGGTGTGTAGGTTATGCTCTCAATATTACAACCTAAAATTATCTTACCATCACCAGTGAGTAAAGCAGCGCCTACCTTGAATCCCGAATAAGGAGAGTACGATCGTTCTCGAGCACGGATAGCATGTGCGACGAGGTTCTCTGCTTGTTCTGCTTTTAGGAACATCGTAATCCTAGCACTGGTGTGCTAATTTTGTTTATTCCTATCGATCCATCAAAGTTTGTATGAACAAAACCGAGAACTTTTTAGGCAATTAGAATCAATTTCGTATGAATGTCATCACTCAGAAAACAGCGAAGTAAGAAAGAAAATGCGCCAATGCCCTCTACAGGAGCAGGTTTAATGCGATACTTCGATGAAGATTTACCTGGATTCAAAATTGGTCCTAAGGCAGTTGCTGTGGTAACGAGCTCACTAATATTTATTGTATTACTTGCGAACTCCAATGCAAATCCCTTCGTATAGTCCATAAGAGGCCTGATAGTGAAGTTTGGCATCATGATGCGTTCGGGACGCATTGAGCGTGGGTTCAAATCCCACTCAGGCCATACTAGGCAATTTTCTAAGCGAATATGAAATCTGTGTATTCACCTAATTGAGATGTTCCGAGTAAAAACCTTATTTTAAGACAAATCTGATTTTCCTTTGAAATGGATGCATATCAACGTGGTGCTGAATTATTATTAAAGGGAGCAATCATGCTTCGAACTGCTTGCCCCAACTGTAACGATCCGATCTACAAACTTCGGGATGGCCGTCTTTTTTGTGCTACTTGTAATACGTCAGTGATCGTCGTTGATGACAGTGAAGTGGATCGAATCAACGATTCAGAACCAGAAGAACATGATCCGATAACGAAGAAAATTGCGGGATTATCAAAGCAATTAGAACTTGAAACAAATCCCGAAAAAATTCTCGAGCTTGCAGAAACAATTAGAAAGCTACAACAAATTTGATGCGAACATATTCACTTCAAATGCTTAAAAGAAACTGCAGAATATATTTACACTTGCTAAGCGCGAACAGAAAAGTAAGACAGACAAACAACAGCTTAGCCAAGGAACCAACTGGAGATCTCAAAGATGTGCAATTGTATTTCAGCTGATCGTTGCTAAATGTAGATAGGGGCCTTACAGAAATGCTATTATCAACCTTGCAGAGCCCAGTTAAAATCGTCAATTCAGATGAAGAGGAGCTAGAAAAAATCAAAGGAATTGGTATGGTAAAAGCTGTTTGATTACGAGACATGTTTACGGGGAATTATCTAACGAATAAGTAGCGATTATTATTCAATTGGTTTGTTACTGTGATTCAGGGCTTATTAATAAAATTGCACATTGCCGGAATGTTTAATAAATTATAAAACAATAGACTAACGCTTGAAATGCTAGTTGGCAATCCGTTTGAAAATATTAAAGGCATCGAAACTGCCGATGAATTAATGGACATATCTATAAGTCGATCTCTAAAAATAAAACCACCGTCTGGCAAAATGTCATCACTAAAACGCTCACAAGTCCATGAAATTAATCGAATAAATACGATTGTTAACATTGTTGCAGATAGGATTCGAAGGACAGTAACCAGTTTTCCATCAATTGACCAGTTGCATCCATTCTATACCGAGCTCAGCGGTGTTCTTACAGATCTTGATAATGTTAAAGAAAATTTGGGACGATTGAACGGCTCAATTCTTACTTTACGAAGCATAGAAGAACAGCTTGTCACAAAGATCCTAGAGAGTGGATCGAAGCCCGAAACCAAATCATTACGCAGGATAGCATTTGCGAGATTATCTAGCGTGGTTCACAGAATCAACGCGCCATTAGTTAATTTGGAAGCAAGTCGAGCAATTCTCCAAAGCTTACCAAGTTTTAATCCTTATCTACCTTCTGTAGTTGTGTGCGGTTTTCCTAACTCAGGAAAGTCTTCTTTTGTCAAGTTAGTCTCTTCTGGCAAACCAGAAGTGGCTAGTTATCCTTTTACGACGAAAAAAATAATTTTCGGTCATAAAAAAATCGATTTTCTTACAGTACAATTCGTCGATACACCGGGGATTCTTGATAGGCCTCTGGAGGATCGAAACGAGATTGAATTGCAGGCCCTTGTTGCTTTGAAGCACCTCTCTGATGTAATGTTATTTCTTATCGATGTAGCCAGTTCTGCTAGTTGGGGCT
>JACZSS010000053.1 GCA_022574115.1 Candidatus Heimdallarchaeota archaeon
TATAAAACTATTTACTGAAAGGGAAAAGCGAATCAAGCCATCGGTCGATACAAAAATCCTTGTTAGCTGGAATTCGTTAGCAATACGAGCGCTTCTGGTAGCTGCCGAATCCTTGGATTTTCCCGAAGCTGCTGTTTTAGCCCAAGATGCCCTTCAGTTCATACTAGATAATTTAGTAAGGGAAAATCATATCATCCGAAACTATCACACTTCAACTGAATCGCAAAATGAAAGGCAAATTGAAGGCATTCTCGACGACTATAGCTTTCTGATCGCTGCCTTGATTCAAGCATTCGAATATTTTGATGATTGGAATTATATCGTGTTAGCAAAGAAGCTTTTAGCCCTAGCTGACGAAAAATTCTTTGATCCGGATGCAGGTGTGTACTTTTTAAATTCAAAATCAGAATCGCAAGTTCTTGGTCGAATTATCCAAGTCAGTGATGATTCAATGCCATCAGGGCTAGGTTTGATGCCCTTAAATTTATTTAAGCTTGGCAAATACACTGAAAATGAAGAGATGCTCAGCAAAGGCCTCAAGGTGTCTGAGCGATTTGTTGAACGAATTAATGATTATCCCGGTGCGATGAATAATTTGATGATCTCCTCTACACCTTATATTCGGCATCCGATTGAGATTGTAGTGATTAATGATCCTGAAAACTTGTTGAACGCTGCCTATTCGTCCGCGTATTTATCTCATAGGTTAATCTATCGCTGGAATGCTGCAAATAAAAATGATGGACGACCTGAATGGCAGGTCTTAGAACACCGAACAAACGTGGATAAAGAAACAATCTTCATTTGTGAGGGTATGACCTGCTCATTACCCATGAATGATCCAGAATCTGTATCTAAATACTTGGAACAGGTATATAAATCGAAGGATAAACTATGAATAAAGCCACGGAAGTTTTCTAACAATGGCTTCATCCGACAAAACGTCTACTGCCTCAGAAATACCGTATTCGGTTAATTTAGTTAGCAAGTCAAAAATTAATTGTCCTTGTTGTTTATCTTCGGTTTCCTCCAGGATTGACTTTAGATGATTTACCGTACCCTTCACTCCATATTGGTTTCGATAAAGTATCGAATGTCTCCTTAACCATCTGGTAAACCCAATAAACGCGTCCTCCACATCTCTTGCACCCCCTAGCACAATTTTGTAACTATCCGTATCACTAAAATCCTCAAATCTTGCCGTATATTCAACATTCCAATCCTCAAGCACTCCAGGGAGCTGAAGTTTCTGTTTAAAATCCTCTTCCCATGATATTTCTGGATTCTCACACAAAATCGTAGCGGCTTTGTAGTCTTTATTAACATCTTGAATCATTAATCGGAAGCCCCAAATATTTGACTCAGCAGGCGTTTTCTTGAGCATTTCGAGGCTAAGCTTTGGTGGCTTAATGGTTTTTGTAGTAACCAGTAAATTACCGATCTCGTTGTTAAGTTCGGCAAGTTTACCCTCACGTATTGATCGATGTACCTCTTCGCTTGGTAACAGTGATAAGGAGTACATTAACCTTTCATCCCCAGTCTGAAGCGCCTCTCTTGTCCAGTACTCCAAATCAAATGATTCTTGAATAATGACAAACGGAGATGCTATTCCTATCATGCGTGAAGCTAATTTAGACGGTTCGCTCTGAACGAAATCCTCTGCAAGTAAACCAGTAATTCTCCAATCGACAGATGCCTCTCTAAAGATATCTTGTAAATAATCCTGCATAATCCGAGTCATACGTCCTTCTCGTTTTGCATGATGGAGTAGTCGTTCAATGATTACCGGAATTTTACCAATCCTCTCTCCAAATCCCTTCAGTGCAAGATTATCGAATGTCGCAATCACAGGTAGGAATCCATCATCATCATCAACTTCATCTGAAACAATCTGTGCCCTTTCCTCCTCGGTTATTGCTTCTTTTAACTTATCAAATTCAGTCGCTGCCTCTAGATCGGACATAAGGTCCAGATCGCCAAAAACACCCGATGTATCTAAATCACCAAGAAAGTCGTCATCCGAAGGAGCAGTTGTCGTCGAGGCTCCAAACTCTTCTAAAGAGACAAAAGGATTGTCTAAGTCAGCATCAGCGGTTTTTTCCACTGTTTCTTTTTTAGTTTTTACCTGAGAAAGAGCCGATTCTGGGTGGGGCGTAGACTTTTTTTCGGCGATGACCGGAGTTTCCTGTAAGGTTTCTATAAAACTTTCCAGTTGTTTGTTTAGTACATCGATTATTCGAAAATAACTCCAGATATAGGGGATTGACCTGAAAGCATCTCTCAATTCCATAATATTCGCTTTTGCAGCTGGAATCGTGGTCCTAAATGCCACTGGCTCTTTTAATAAGCTTTCAATACTATCTAATTCTAGATTGCCACTGCTGGCAAGATCTGCCCAAGCATTGGGATTATCATCCTGTCTCAACCTAACGTCCTCTGGTTTAAAGAGGAAGAACCAAGCAATCGGAAAAAAATCTTGGGAATTAAAATTTGGAATCAGGTCTTCCTCATGATCATCTGGATTTAATCCGATATAAAGAGAAATTTCGCTAGCTCCAGAAATATAATCTACCTTGTATTGCCAATTTCAAAATAATATAGATTTTGTCAATGGATAATATGTGAGTGACCTATTCGTGTCTCGACACATTGAAATTTCAAGGGGAACGTAACCTTTTTAAGAGAAAACGACTATAGAATACCTGAGGATTGGTTTTTTTTAGCGTGAGTGAAAGTAATGTGTCAACTATATCAAGAATTTCGGAAGCGTTGTTATTCGAAATACGTCGTTCAGTCGAAACGGAAAATTTACATGAATTCGTGAGTAAGATTACTCCCATTATGTTAAACTACAAATCAATTAACCAGCTGAAGTTTATTCTCCGCTCTCTTAACAAGAAATTGACGTCCATTTGGGCAGAAGAACTGTTCAAGCAAAATGATAATCACATTGTTGTAGCTGGAATTTTATTTGAACTAGCTGAAATTTGGAAAACAAATGAAACATATTTTGGGACTTTAATGCTTAAGATCTCTGTTTCTGAGCATTGGAGAATCCGTGAGATTGCAATTTCCCTTCTAACACAAGCAATAACGAGTGATTTTGAAAAATTTCAGCCATTATTTTCTGAATATTCCCAATCCGATGATAGAAATCAACGTAGAGTTGCTATTACTGCTGCAAAGCGAATATCCAGTCTTCCAAAAAAACATCAGAGTGTTAAGATTGATGTCCTTAATTTAGTTGAGAGTTTTCTTTATGAGGACAACCCTTATGTCAAATCTGTGGTTAATGACACTTTTTCAAATGGTTTCTACAAAAACTGTACGGACATGACCGAGAAATGGGTTTGGGATGTCATTGCAAAGGTAGATGATTCTAATGCTAAAGCTTCTATTTTGGCCATCTTCTCCTCCAATGTTACTCAAGATTCCATGGAAGATGCTCTAAGAATTATTGAACACTTTCTCCTTGATGATGATCGCGAGGTAAGAAATGCTAGAACCAACGTTTTACGTCATTTATCAAAGGTTAATCCAAAAGGTCTGACGAAATGGCTTGAAACTAGACTCGATAATTCAAATATTGTTGAACACTGGGCTGAACTCAAAACGGAAGGTTTGATCACCTAGAAATTAAAATATTACCATCGTAAAAGTATTTAACGATCAATTGACGCTAGTGAAATATGAGTTTTCGAGATATCAAACTAATTGATGTTGGAGTAATTGTGTTTGACGATGTGGACTTTCTGGATTTTGTCGGTCCCATTGAAGTATTCAATGCGGCTCAAATACCAAATCCCGATACAGATCCGACCAAAGAGTTAGAATCGATGTATGATTCAATTCCTATGTTCAATACAAAACTTGTCTCGGTATATCCTCAGGAGTATATTACAACTGGAGATGGAACAAAAGTTGTACCCGATTATTCGATTTCTCTAATTGAAAATGAAAAAACTTTCAATCCGCTGGTCTGGGTTGTACCTGGAGGTAAAGGGATTCATACAATACGAAAGGATGACGATTTTATTTCCTGGTTAAGACTCAGCATAAATGCTGCTCACCTTACATTATCTGTATGTACTGGAAACTATGCCGTAGCTCAGACAGGTATAATTGAAAATGAGATGATTACCACCCATTGGAGACATTATAATATATTTCAACACGAATTTCCTGATATTAACTTGGCCAATAATGTAAGATATACAGAAACAGCAAAAATCGTTTCAGCTGGGGGAATATCCTGTGGAATTGACGGTGCTCTCAGAGTAGTCTCGAGGCTACTTTCGGAAGAGGTCGCGCAACGAGTAGCCGATAGAATTGTTTACCCCTGGATGGACTAAATCTAACTGACAATAGTTGGATCGAAGATACAGCCAATCAGTATATTGAAATTGAATCCATTTATACTTATCATATTGAATAAAACCAATTTTTACTTGTTTAATATCGATCAAGCAACATTTGACACAGTTCGTAAAAGCAGATTACTTGAGTTTAGGAGTAGATACAAGTACAAGGACCGTGATCAGGTTTTATTCGTAATTGTGAAAAAAAATGAGCCAGTAGTTGTTGCGGAATACGAAGTAGTTGAGATGGAATTACTTAAAGTTGGAAAGCGGCTGAAACTTGAACCAATTTATATTGCACCGAAATTTAGCGGTTTGAATATAAACAAATTGATGAAACTACAACTTTCAGCGGAGATTAGGTACGCGAAAAAACAAGAAAGAATTAGTAAGAAGGATTTTAATACGTTAGCCAAAAAACTAGTTTCATAAGCTATAAGTGTTCAAAACCTTATCTAAGTGGCACTTTAAACCGCAAATCTTTAATGCATATTTTAAAGTGTTATAATTTTCTAAAATCAGGTTGGATTCTACCCTACTTCGATCGGGAACTGTAAATTCATTATTCACAGAGCTGAATTCATTACGATTGGTCGAAAAGAAAGGCTATATCGAGGATTGGTTAATTCATTTTGCTCCATCGAATCCTGTTTATGAAGCGACTCAGGATCCCAATACAATCAAAATTACCTTTTTCATCAAAGAAAAACCGGATTCACGCTGGAACAACCTATTCTTAGTCGGTGACAGTTGGGGATGGGATATTCCTAAATACAGATTTGAGAAAATAAAAAATACCAACTGGTGGTTTTTGTCGTTCAAACGTCCAAGAGGGGCACGTCTACATTATTTGCTATCTCCCAATGACTTAGGGACCAAGATAAAAAGTTATGATCGTAAAGAACGACGTAAAAAATGGTTTTTTGATACGAGAAACAAACTAAGCGTGGATGGAATTAGGAGAATTCATTCAGTAGCTACCTTCCCCGGATTTGAAGATCCGCTTAAGTATTCAAAATATGAATTAAATTTGAAACCAATGCGTATACCAAAAAAACTCCAAGGTTCTAGGAGTGCGAAGTATGCAATACTAACAAAAAAAGGAGATACCGAGGATCCAGAACATCTCCTATATATTCATGATGAAGCAAGTGCACTCCAATACATGGAATTAGGTTCCATTCTTCAATCTGGGATAAATCAGGATCGTTGGCCTAGTATGGTTATTATACCACTATCAATCGGAGACGATGAGCGTACTCAGGAATACGGTGGCAGGGATGGATATCCTGAATTCTTCGCCAATTTTATTATACCAACGTGCCAAGAGATACTTAACTTGACCTTTGAACCAAAAAATATCACACTGTATGGCAATTCATTGGGAGCATGGGGAGCATTCGATGTGGTTTGGAACCGCCCCGATGCGATTAAGAATGTGATTTGCCAGTCTTCACCTTGGTGGTGGGCTGAAGCCAATGATTCAATCGAGCCTGAATTCTATATATCTGAAATTTTAGAGAGTGCTAAGCAGAAAATAGACAAGATTTATATCGATTGCGGAATCTACGAAACCGCGAAAAAGCCTATTAGCACTTATGAGAGCAATAAGAAATTTGTAGCAGCGTTAAACAAGAAAAAATATAATCATATGGGTCGTGAAGTACTCATGGGGCACAGATATCAAAGTTGGGCTTGGTCCATACCAAGTGCGCTTGACTTTATTTACAATGGAGTCAAAGAATTTGGTCCTCTGCCAGGAAGAAAAATGAGAAAATAATTAACTGTAGCGTTTTTACTGCCTGATCAAATCCATTTCAGAACCGCATTGCTTTTCATTTAATATTTGGCCTTGCGCTTATTGAGTGAATTTTTGGATCACTTTGGACTAAATGTCTCCTACCTCAATGAGGACCTCGGGCTAATCAAACCAATACTTGAAAATTCTGTAGCCGGAGTTCTACCTGAAGTTATTCGCCAAATGAATATTGATAGTGAATTAACAGCTGATTCCAGTCACGTAAGGAATCCTAATTTAGAAAAGAAAATAGCTGAAAGTTTTCCCTCTGGCTACGACAACGTAGTTTTCTTTATTTGTGATGGAGTTGGGGCAGAAAGATTACAAAAACTTGGTGGAACTCTTTGGGACAATATCAACGAACAGGGGACTATTGCTTCCACGATGTTTCCTAGTATGACCAGTACGGTCATGACATCTCTGGCGTTTGGTATGTTCCCTGGTGATCATGGTCTTCTGGGATATAATCTCTACAATGAGCATTTAGATGAAGTTTGGAACTCATTGAATTTACAGTACAAAAAAGATGATAAGGATACATATATCTTAGAGAACAATAAGCTAGCAGATTTTGTTGAGGGGAAGCCAATCATGGATCATTTAGCTGCGGAGCTGGATGAGCTAAAAACGACATTTATTGCACCTGATCAGCTTGTTTCACCTTCACTCCTTGATCTAATTAACCACACAATTACACCTACAACCTACACTAATCCAATAGAGGGAGGAATGCTCCTTGCGAATGCCCTAAGCCAAGATGTAAAAAACCAAGTGACTGCAGTCTACGTGGGGTATGCGGACTATTTTGGTCATGCTAAAGGTCCAGAGAGTCCAGAATATGGTCAAGCTATAGCAGGAATTGATCAGATGATTGGTTTCTTGTTGAATCATCCTAAAATGAAGGATGGATCAACTTTGGGTATCTTAACGTCGGATCATGGACAGGTTCAGATTGACCATTCCAAATCTTATTGGCAAAGTAGAGAAGAATGGAAAATTCAGCGGGATCGCGGTATTAATCTTTCAACCTCCGGGAGGACTGTTCATGCATTTGCTAAGTCAGATAAATTGGATGATGCGAGAGCTTTGTTGGAAACCTACGCCAACGGGATGGGTCACATTATTTCCAGAGACGAGGCAATGAAACTCAGTGGAGGGAGTACTAAATATGCTCATAGAACAGGTGGTCTATCATTGGTTTTGGCCGATTCCTATCTTTATGATATTCCAGAGGTTGTTCAATTCGGTGAAGCAGTTAGAATGCATGGTCAGCATGGCTCACTCACGGAAAAAGAATTATTTGTTCCGGTTGGCATTTTTGGTGGTCAATGATCAAGAAATTGTCGTATAGCTATATATAGCTAGTGAATTGTATGTGTGTTGTCAATGTAGGAAATACATGTCATAAAAGTGGAAAAAATAAATGACATAAGAAATAATAAATAACATAAAAATTTAGTGAAAATTGATCCTTGATATTTTAAATTGAATAATTGAGTTTAATGCATAGAAATAATTTAAAGCCAAACACAAACACCATTTCTACCATTTATTTTTTAGGTTGACACCAGTGTATGTTTTCAGAAAGGTTTAGAATGATTTTCAATAAGTCCTGAAATAGAAAATAAATTTTCATAAAGTTTTTGAATGATTTAAATTATGAAACAATTTTATCGAAATGCATCATATGGAGAAAGATCCAATTGGATTTTCTATAAATTTTAGTTTTTATGAGAGATTTTTCTTGAGTGTAAATGGTACATTTCCCTGTTTAAGTATAATTGTAGTTTTATCATCTTCCATTCTGATTTTCAAGTCAACTTTGAGATCCTTTGCAAAGAATAATCCATCACTTTCATAATATAATTGCATTTCAGGCTGATCTCCATACTTCATGATAAGTTTTTCATCATTAGTTCTTAATTTGATATGATACTTATCTTCGATAAGATAATTACCATCATATTTGTGTAAATACTCAGTAGGTATCGATTGATCAGTAATTAAAGGTCTGTGAATTGCAGAAAATTTGTAGTGTCTCACTATTGAATTCATTAGCTCCTGAATGAAGTTTGAGCTTCCAAAATCCTTATTTGTAAGAATAACAATACCATCTCTTTCGTCCTTAAAGAATGTTACATGACTAACAAAACCTTCATCCCACCCTCCATGACCAAAGGTGGAAATACCTCTAAGTTTTTCTAAATTCATACCTAAATGATAATCCCAGTTATTTTTTGGATCAAGCATCTCCTTGGCAGATTCTTGAGATAAAGTACTCTCCAACCCATGGTACGCATCTTGTATGTCCATAAATACACGTGCCAGGTCGGTGGGGGTTGTCCATAAACCTGCAGCTGCTTTCTCTGGATATATATAGTGACCCCCATCTATGGGAGTACCATACGTATGATGATGCCCCGTTGCAACCTGTCCAAGCATTTTTCCAGTCAAAGGCTGTTGAAAACTTGAATTTCTCAAATTAAGTGGATTGAAAACATGATTAGCAGCCAATTCTTCAAAACTAATACCTGTAACATCCTCCAACAAAACCTGCACTATGGTGTACCCCCCTCCAGAATACCTGAATTGCAATTCTGGGAGAATATCAATAGTAATTGATTGAGTATTAGCTTTACCATTCAGAACCTCTATCTGGGTGGCAAGTTTCTCATTTTTGGGATAACCTGGAAATCCGTGAACTGTAATCCCTGCACGGTGCGACAGGAGATGTCGAATTGTGATAGCTGGTTCATAGGAGCCAGATCCACCAAGTTGCCATGAGGTCAGATAGTCCCGAATATCAGTATCAAGGTCAATGATGCCTTTGTCAACCAATATCATACACAGATAACCTGTGACACTTTTGGAGATAGAACCTGCAAGAAATATTGTGTCATGTTTCACGGATTCAATTGTATCTCTTGTTATTACCCCCTCATAAAGCGTATTCGCAATATTCCCATCTCTTATAATAGCAGCTGCAAATCCGGGTATCCTGTAATACCTCATTCTCTCCTTAAGGGACTGTTGTAGATACGCATTCTTCTGAGGATGGGGAAAAAATACCTGATTCTGTAATTGTTTTATTGAATCCACTATTTTATGAAACATCGTGTTATATTTATTACATTCTAAAAATTGACGGAAATTAATTAATTGATTCAAATACACTTAGTGAACAAAAGATGCATTCCTGTCAATTTCAATGAATAACAAATTATGGAATCTTCAAAAAGAAGCCCCATTCCAGAATGAAATTATCGAGACTATTCCTTATCTATTGAAGATACCCTTTTGAGTGTTTAAATTAATGAGAGACTGCTTTGAAACTAAACAGAGAGTATGAAGGGGGGCCTAAAAACCA
>JACZSS010000633.1 GCA_022574115.1 Candidatus Heimdallarchaeota archaeon
TACTAAAGAATCGCTGATCGGATTTACGCAACCATCGACGGTTGAAGATTCGCCTGCGGTAAAGGAAATTTGAGCAAGTCGTTGATTCAATGCATTTTTATGGATAGGTGGATTTTCGATAAATGAATTCTGCTTCCTCGATTCAGTTGTTGAAAGATAGGAAGGATTTCCTTCTAAACCATTTAAATTTTGTACTAGCTGATCTGTATCAATAAAGGATGAAATTTCGCTATCCCCTTGGCCTTGAACGGAAGAGCTTACAATTGTAATATGTCTCACTGAAGTCGTGTTACCTCGATCGTCTTGAGATGCGTCCAAAGTACTGATTGAAAAAGAAGGACCGATTAGCAAAAATAGAAAGATTATTATCCTCGATGCATTCCTGATTTTGGTTAGTCTATCTTCGGGCTCCAAAACCTTTGATGATGATTTAGGTTGTCGACCTGCTGCCCGCTTTTGAACACTGAACAAATTTAGCTGCTTTAAATCACCTAACGGCGAAAAGCTGAATTCACCGATTGTAGTTTGTCCTTAAAATATTTAAACCTAATTAAGGATAAATCACATGGAAATTTTTGTAAGTGCAAACGAAGTTTCAAAGCTTCTAAGAAATATTATATGCGTTTATGAAGCATTTATCTAATATAATAGAGTATTTTTCTTTTTATACAGGCTATTAAAACGAATAACTTCGTCTACGAACCATATCGTATAATCAAATATGTTTCTAATTAATTAATGTCAAACAATTTTCAGCTCAACTCATCAGGCCACGCTTCGCCTTCTCATAAACCTTGTCGGCATTAGCGTAGTACTCACCGAGTATGGCCCCCACATCACGAAAATGTTTGATCTGTTTCTTCACTAACCAGCGTATAACCGTCTCTCGGCGATCTATCTCCGCCCAACAGTCAGCCTCACTTTGACCGGTGGTCTCTCTAATTTTAGCAATCAAATAGGATCGACCTAAATATTGGAATGTATCTTTCTTAGCATCTCGAGTATATACCTTGTTAGTAATGATTTGCTTAGTAACTGGATCTAGATCAACGATTTCCGTGATTGCAGTTGCACGGCGTGCAAATTTACCACCAGGTAGTCTGATCTTTCTCTGAACGTGAACCAAATTCAAGCTAACAATCATCGTTTTTGGAACATTCATAGGTTGAGATTCGAGTCTGTTTATTACTCCCGTAACAGAATCACCGTGTATTGTACCCATCCCACTGTGACCGGTCGAAATTGCCTGGAATAATGTATATGCCTCTGCACCACGAACTTCTCCCACTATAATGAAATCTGGCCGTTGACGCATCGCAGCTCTAAGTAAATCATACATCGAGATTTGTCCCCTTGCTTCACTTTGGTCACCACTACCAAAACCTTCACGGGCAACTGAAGGAATCCAATTTTCTAAGCCAAGATTGAGCTCAGCTGTATCCTCTATTGAAATCACTTTGAGATCGGGTTTTAGCATCATGGCTAAAGCGCCAAGAAAGGATGTTTTACCAGCTGCTGTTCCTCCTGCAATAAGCAAGCTCATCCTGTTTTCTAAAAGGAACCAATACCATGCAGCCATTCTCGCATCGATTGTGTTAGTAATTACAAGATCAGTAATCGTAAATGGATCAGCTCTGAAACGTCGCATTGTGAAAGTAGATCCGAATTGTGTAATTTCTCTGCCATAAGATATTTGGAGACGAGAACCATCCGGGAGGGATGCATCCAACAGAGGTCGAGCAATTGAAATATGTCGACCACATCTCTGGGCGAGTTTAATCACAAATGAATCCAATTCTAGTTCTGTTGAAAACTTTACATTAGTCGAGATGGATTCAAAATTTCGATGCCAGATAAATAAGTATTTGTTTAGACCATCACAACTGATATCTTCTATCAGTGCATCGGCCATTAGAGGTTGGATTGGACCGTATCCAATTAAATCACGATCAATAAAATACATGATTTTGTCATAACTCTGTGGTTCGAGTTTGATACCATATGTTCTGACGATGTTATTAACTTCTCTTTTTAGATATTCTTGGGCCTTCCCTTCGTCTTGAAGAATCGTGAAATCCATGTGAAGTTCTTCAACTAGAACATCTTTTATGAACTTGTAGGATCTTTCTTCGTTTACAGTGAGTGGAGCTTCTGTAACTTCGTAGCTCACCCGTTTACTCACTGGATTTGTCATTATGACTGCATATGCGAATGGAGGAATTAACGGATATGTTTCCTCAAGAATAGGAACAGTTGATTCGTCTACACTATCTGTTGCAGCCGAAAATGAAGGTATCTCTGCCATGGCTATTTCAAAGTTGCATTGTTATTGAACTATAAAATCATTATTGTTAACAAATCTCCTAGAATAAAAATAAGTGTCACAAACAAGAGCTAAAAGACCTTTAACAACACTC
>JACZSS010000054.1 GCA_022574115.1 Candidatus Heimdallarchaeota archaeon
AGCATGTCTACATCTAGCTCCCAATTTTCTACTTTAATCATAATTTTCACTTTTTTTGATTTACATTTTATATAATCATGAATACCAAACCAAATATTACAAACACGTATCCGATTATTTTAGCTAAGAACTGACCGTTGGAAGATATTTTTTCAATGAAAATAAATATTCCAATTAATCCCATATAGGCTGGATTCATCATACCCGCTGCAATTAATGCAATCATTAGTCCCCAACAGCAGCCTACACAGTAAATTCCATGTATACTCCCCATTTTTATTGCACCTAATGAGCCATCTTGCCATCCATGTGATAGAAATTGTATAGGTGACCTACAATGACCCAAACAGAGATTTTTCCAATGAGTTGATTGGTATAAGCCAGCTAATACAAATGCACTTCCAGCGATTAACCTGTTCCAAGGCTTGAATATTGGATATATGACGAAATTAATCACTGCTAATCCTGTTCCCATCAATCCCCATATAACGAAATATCCTAGGACAAAAAGAAAAGTAGGGACTACATTATGCCCAAATTGCACTCGTGACTGACTTAGTTTTGTGAATAACAGCACCATTGGTATAATTGAAGGAAGCATCATTGCAACCATCATTACCGTCCATACGAATACGAAATTAAATGGAAATATGACATCATTGTCTGAAATAAAGGGAATAACATATAATTGCGTTTGTAAACTAACCATCCAAGCTAAAGCTGATATTATTATCAGTGTTAAGGAAATTCCAATTTTCTGCCTGGAGGAAAGCAAGGTGCTATCTCCAAAATTTTGCGAACTTACAGCTTGTTCGGTATTCACGTGTATTGAGATTACGCAAATTATTAAAAAGTCATTGTCGATCAGCCATTATTAAACTTGAAATAAAAGCAATAATTTTGATTATTATTGGTTTTAAATCTATTTCGTATTGTCAGCCTATAATGTATTTAATTTGTGAGTGCATTAATAAGAGAGCACTTACAAATTAAAATATAATTATCAACGAATACTAGATGCAGCCTTATGTACGTCTAATACACAATTCGATAATTTGTGAAATCCGATTTTCATTAATCAACTAATCAATCTATCATAATTGAGAATTCATTATACCATAAGCAGTAATCAAACAAGCAAACAACCATACAATCCATCTGAAAATTAAGTATATTGTTCAAAATCTATTTTTGATGACATTAAACTATCTTCAAATTTAGTTAAATAATTATGACTAATAAACTTGTTAATTGTGATTTATTAGTAATGTGATCCGCAAGGACCCATCTATCATTTTTCATATGAGTGAACCATTCAGTCGTGTTATAAATGCAAATCTATAAACTCAAACGACTTCGATATGTAGTATGGTTCTCTCCTTTGATCAAATCATCTTGCTCATCGGCCTCGGATTTACATTGGCAGCACCCCTTGGACCAGTAAATGCGGAAATCATCAGAAAATCGACCCAACACAAATTAGGTTGGGGATTCGGGATCCTGACTGGATTTGGGGCCATGACGGGTGATTTTGTCATCGCTACATCGATATTATATCTCGGAAATGAAATTTTTCTGGAGTTCATTGAAATTAAGGAAGTCAAAATCGGTTTATTACTGCTGAACATTTTCGTTTTATCTTTTATCGCCTATATGGGTTTAAAAGTTGACTACGCATCACTTGCCAAGGAACAACGCGATAAAGTTAGTCAATATACCCTGGGTAAAATAGGTAAGCAGTATGTTTTGGGATTTGCAATAGTAGTAACTTCACCATGGAGCTACCTTTGGTGGACAAGTTTTGGTACTGTAATTCTAGAATCTGATATCCCTCTCGGTGATAATCTTGAAAGACTCATTGTTACGATGTTCTTTCTAGCTGGAATTGCATTTTGGATTGTTTTAATTACTTTTACTCTAGCTATGAGTCACAAAGTTGCAGAACCACGGTTTCTTATTTATATACAAAAAATAGCCGCACTAATCATCGCTGTTTTTGCCTTGAAATTAGTCTACGATGTCTTAATTATTATCGTGTAAATGCAAGAGAGTGAATGGTCATTTCAAATCATCAATTAATGGATCGATTCAGAATACTCGAATAAGTGATCGATCAAAAGACAGATCGATTCTTTTGCAATCTGACACTAATTACCAATAACATGGAAAACACAAATACATAAAATTGCGGAGCATTACTTGCTAAGGAGGTTGATTTAGTATTTTTATGCGAAGAATCTAAAATATTTGTGCCTAGCTCTGAAGTCACAAACCCGATTGACGCTGAACGCGATGATTCTATCATAGGAGTCTGGGAACTGGGCTTCTCAGAACTTACAAGACTATCATTGATATATCCCTGATCTATAATGGTCCAATCAAAGGTATCAATAATATATTGTCTGGCAGTTGTGTTGCTGTAGTATGAATTTCCTCCGTGAAATATTATTCCAGTCTGTAAAGATAATGCAGACCAACTCACTAACAAGTTATCATAATTTGCCGTAGTAAAAGTTACGCCTAGAAACATACCATACATAAACATTGTAGCGGACACATTCCAATCACCCACTGGTTGATTGAAAGAGGAAGCATCGTGCATCATGAAATTCATCAGTGTAACCCCAGACACGTTCCAATTACCAAGAGGTTGATTGAAAGATGAAGCGCCATTGAACATACTACCCATAGATAAGACGTCCGACACATCCCAATCACCAATAGGTTGATTAAACGAGAGGGCAAACTGAAACATATATTGCATGTTGGTAACTTTTGAAACATTCCATTCAGCTATAGACTGATTGAACGAGACCGCGTCACGGAACATATATTGCATATTGGTGGTATTTGACACATCCCACGTACCTATGGGTTGATTGAAGGAGGAGGCTTCTCGAAACATTGCATACATGTTAGTCACAGCAGACACATCCCATTTGCTCATATTCCCTGTATGACCCAAACTTGTACAGTGAGCAAACGCTTGATAAAGGGTCGTAGTACCGTTTAAATTCAAGGCATCCCTAGCAACCAGCTTCAAATTTGTACTCCCAAGAAAGTAACTAGTAGAATTTCCCAAGCGAATTTCTCCCCATTGTGAGATTTCGATTATTTTCAATTTATCTCCACCATTGTTAAACCGCCAACCTATGAGGGTACCATTTATGGTGATAGTATAAATACCCTCTAATGGATATGTATGCTGAACCTCCCCTTGATTCCAACGAGTTATTCTATCCTGCGTACCATCTCCCCAAACCACCAAAAAATCATAAGTACCGGTTGATTCCAGCGGTAATTTGACCTGGTGGCTAGAGCTAGATCCCGAACTGGTGAGGATTGTATTCCATTTTGATATGAAGTTACTCATGTTATCCTGCGTAATAGTCAAATTTGATTCATTGGTCGCGCTTACATGATGATTTATTGATGATGATACTGAGGCTAGAAGAAGTAAAAGAACAAGTCGGTCTATAGATCGAACTCTCCTCATGATTAAAGAATATGGAAAGTTGATATTTGAAGCAATCGCTGTAATAATAACCACAGGTGATGATTTTGAATAAGATCAGACTCCTATTGATTATAGTAATGGTTTAATCGATACAGACTTTTGTTGATTCCGAAAAATAGCTTCTTACTTTAAGGTTCCTTACTCATAAAATCCAATTCAGAAGATCGGTGAATAACGAAAATCATTACAACATAAGTCAGGTTGCGAATTAGGAAGCGATCAATCGTTCAGGTGATGAGCGGTTGTTGAATTGAAACTTGTCTATGATGTCCTGGCAGTCCGCTGTAAGCTCAACATTATTTAACATTATTCCAATTTAAATCTATTGACCAATTTTGCAGTCGTAATCGATTGATCGTTAAGTTCTGTACTCTTTGCAGATACATTTTGCATAATCGCAGTCATTTCCTCAGCAGAAGCCGCAACTTCTTCAGCTGATGCGGCTGTTTCTTCTGAAACCGAGGCCACATTCTCCATTTTTTCAGTTATATCAGTAAACGTGGTTTGAAGTTGTTGTAAAATTACTTGAGAATCTCTAGTAATATAGTCGCTTGATTTTTTGGATGAGACAGCCATTTTTCGAATATTATCTGAAATGACTACAAATCCTTTTCCAAATTCGCCAACGTTAGCAGCCTCAATTGCTGAATTGATTGCCAAAATATTTATTTGCTCGGTTAGATCCTTAATCACCGCCAGATTGTCGTTAATCTGGGAAATAACGGTATCAACTATCAACGAGGTTTGAGATAGTTGTTGAACAACATCGGAGATCAATTCGGCTTGATGGGTTGATCCTTTTGCCATCGATTGAGCAATGGATGCTACTTCCATGGATGTAGCATTGATTTCTTCTGTGTTGGAAGCCAGATTTTGCGCAGTGTCAATTATCAGGTCGTTTGAATCCTTCATCCCAATGATTATCTCTCTCAAATTATGATTCATGCTTTTGAAATTTTTGTAGAGAGACCCGACTTCATCGCTTCGGATAAACTCCGTTTTCAACCGCTTCACTGTCAAATCCCCTTGGGATATTTTTTCTGACCAGTCACTAATATCGTTGATTGGAATAGCAATCTCTCGAGTTACTAAAAATCCTACTATCAGAGTGACCGATATTACTAGAATGACCGTGATCGTCTGGATGTTTTCTAGATTTTGCGTTGCGGCCCCAATCGATTTTTCAATATTTTGGACATTGTTATTTGAATGAAAAATGATGATACCAACAAATTCGAATTCATTATTAATAAGTTCAGCCATTTCTTGAACTTCGGCCTCAATTACATCGGTTTGAGTTTGAATTGAGTCTAAGATTCCCAATATACTTACCTCAATCGGCCCAGACAGTGCAGTTAAGTCAGTAACAAGCTCTTGTAAAATAGTATTGACTTCCTCACTGACTATTCCTAAATTTTCCGTCACATGCGTATGGATTTGAGCAATCAATGATTGGAATTCGTTAAGACCAAGCTCACCTCCGCTAAAAGAGTAGATAGAATCGATTTCATTCTTAAATTGGGTAAATAAAGTATGGTTGATATCTTCAATTAAATCGATAGCTTCCAAACTACGCTGAACTTGATTTGGTATTTCCGCGCTTTGATTCAGTGCTGCTGTACCAAAAACCGGCTCAAAAGTTGTTGAGTATTTCAAGAGATTAAGTTTGCTTTCAATCATCAATGTGCGGATCGCTAGTGTCTCTGAAGTTATTTGGGTGACAATGGGTACTGGAATTGAGTTCAAGATTGATTCTCCAAAATTTCTTAATTTTGGCTGATCTCGCCTGAGATCAAAGATTCTAAGTAGAGAGTTTGTCTCGTCAAATTTTTCAATAAACACTACCTTCTCGTACAGCTCCTGGACCTCGTTTAAATCTTCATCAAGAGCTAAGACGAGCTCATCAAAAGCAGATTTAATAATTGAAGGTTCTACCAAATTTTGTGCATGAAACTGAATCTGTTGGAGAGCATTTTGGTATTCAGTATTCATTCTTGTTAAAATTGCATTGAGGTTGTTATTATTTTCAAGATTGGCAAAATTCTTATCGATTTGGTCGACGGCTTGCGTTGATACGTAAAATTGAACACCAAACAGTCCTATGATGATAAAAAATGGTAGCAGGATCTTAGATCTTACAGATAGATCAAAAATGTTGTTAAATCTACGTCGTAGGCTTGAATCTCTCCCTTTTGACATGATTCAAATTTAAATTATAGCAAGATAAATGTTATTTCACCAACGTAATTTAAATGTGATTTTGATTCATGCACTAATCTTACTTCCTTTTCTTTCATTATAATTCATGACAACTTGAAAATTGTAAAACAGATCAATACTAAATCACTTAAAATTGATCACACTCAAACGAATTAGAGAGCTAGTTTTCGGTGATATCGGCAGAATTCAGATGGATAGGAAAGTATCTTCGCAAGTATCCACTCTTAACCAACATCACAATTTTTGGTTCCATGTTCGAAATAATCCTCTTTAGCTTACCTTCGTTGTTCATCGCAAAATTCATTGATCTTTTTCTAAATGGAGCAGGGGCTTCCGAGATTAACTTTTGGTTGTTGCTGATGATCGGAATTTCGATATTGCAGGCAATCGTATTTTATACAATTTCTACAATTAATGAGATTCTGGCTCACAGGGTAACCACCGACATGACTGCTGATCTCTTTGAATCGCTACATTCTCAGCCTCTAGCTTATTTTGATAACATCGAAACTGGAGACATAATGGCAAGAGCTACAGGTGACACGAGAATTATTAATATCGGTCTCTCCCCAGCATTCCGAGTAATTGGTCAAATTTTTACCGCTTACGTTTTCGCGATTATTGTCCTATTCTATCTCAGTCCTGAACTCACCTTGGTTCTTATCATTGGACTACCTATTTTTGCATTGTCATTGATCAAATTTGGAAAAAATCTCGAACCGCTGAGTAAAGAAGTCCAGTTATTGTTCAGTGATTTATCAGTTAATACAATTCAGTCATTCCACGCTATCAGGGATATTAAGAGTTATAATGTTGAGAAGATAACATCTAACAAATTTGATGCGATTTCCGAAATTCATGCAGATTATATCAAACGAGTCGGATATGTTGCTGCCTATTATTATCCTGGTCTGATTATAACGACAATCTTGGCTTTAATATCCTCGATTGGAATATATTTCATCACCATTGGTAGATTAACAATTCCCGAACTCATCGCATTTATTGCATTAATAACTCACATAGGAATGATTTCAGGGAATCTACAATTTGTTACTCGATTTGCTGCAAGTTCAAGTGCATCTGCTAGACGTCTAATGGAAATAATAAACTTAGAAACTGTTGATCAATTGGATGAAGGTCTAGAATTTGACAAATCCAATGCAAAGATTACTTTCCAAAATGTCTCATTTCAGTATCCAACAGGTCAAAACATGGTTTTGAAAGACATAAACCTAACAATCGAAAATGGAGAGACAATCGCTATAGTAGGGGGTCCAGGATCGGGAAAATCCACATTTAGTAAACTCATTCTCCGATTATATCCCCCCTCTGAAGGTCATGTACTCATTGGTGATCATGATATCGCCGCCTACTCAAACAGTTCTCTCCGAAAAAATATTAGTGCAATTGAGCAGGATGTTTTTCTGTTCTCGGATTCAATTCGGGCAAACATCGGGTTTGGAAAAGTGGAGCTTGATGTTAACGAATTAACCAAGGTAACCAATCTAGCAGCATTGGATGACTTTATTGAAGCGTTGCCAGATAAATTTGAAACATCGGTAGGTGAGAGAGGAGTCCGTTTGTCTGGAGGTCAAAAACAGCGAATTGCCATCGCTCGTGCGCTTGCTATGGATCCCGCAATATTGATAATGGATGATGCCAGTTCAGCCCTTGATAGCGAAACTGAACAAAAAATTCAACGCGCAATAAAAAATGTTCTTCAAACCCGTACATCCATTATCGTAACACATCGATTGGCAATTATCTCCGAAGCAGATAGAGTAATCGTTTTTGATGGAGGACGAATTGTGGCAAATGGACCGCATCACGATCTCATAAAATCATCTCAAGTGTACAGAAACCTATACGAGGGGCACTATGAGTTGCCACCACTGCAACTCGGGAGTTGATTCATTGAAAAATTCCCTCGCCGAATCAGCATCTGATCAAAAACTTTTTTCACAAATTTGGATTTGGTTACGACAAGATAAACGCCTCATCTATCTATTGGTGGGTGTTATGCTATTGAACGTGATGTTTGCAATATTTGGACCTATATTGCTACAGAGATCAGTTGAAACGATAATTGAAGAGGATGATGACACAGGAAGATATACGCTCTACCTAGGATTAGGTTATTCTGCATCACTGTTTGTTATATTTCTAATTCAGATGATCCAAGCAATCATTGTGGCAAAAGTTAATTCACGATTTATTCATCGGATTAGAACAAATTCATTTCAAAAGATCATCGAAAACAAGGTCTCTTTCTTTGATAATTCTGAAGTTGGGAGGCTAGTGTCGCGGATCACAAACGATACTACCGAACTCGCTGATTCAGGAAACAGATTTGCTGAAGCCTTTTCGCAAATTATTATTTTTGTTGGGGTGTTAGCTGTCATGCTCTACTTTAATTTCTGGTTGACGGTTGCAGCAACCTTTGTAATCCCATTTTTATTTATAGGAGTCTTTTCGTTGAGAAAAATGCAAAGAGGAATAGCACTTCGATGGAGAAAGAACCTAGCAACCGTCAACACAAGATTTAGTGAGGTGATGAGTTCCATTGCCATCTCCAAAACATTTGGAAGAGAGCAAGAAAACAAAAATCTTTTCCAGATAATCAATGAGGAGACGTATCAATCAGCTAAAAGACGAGGTCAGATAATATTTGCAAATGGACCAATCTCTGACTTTCTACGGACGTTTGGTCTGGTTTCACTCCTCTATGTTGCTTCTATTCAAGTTACAAGAGGTGAAAGCATTGCCATCATATATCTATTTATACTGCTTCAAGCATTTCTCTATAATCCTGTAACCAATATTGCCAGAAATTACAGCCAATTTCAGAGCAGTTTTGCCGCACTTGAAAGATTAATCCAAATAATGGCTGATAAAAATACTAGTGAATATCGTGGTCAAGGGTTATCTGCGGATAACATAAAAGGGGAAATTGAATTCTCCAACGTTGATTTTTCATACGGAAATGATCCAATCTTGAAAAATATCAGTTTCAAAATCCGTGCAGGATCTCGAGTTGCGTTAGTTGGTCACAGTGGTGCTGGAAAAACAACAATTGCGTCTATACTTATGAGATTCTATGAAATAGAAAGGGGTGAGATCTTGATTGATGGTGAGCGGATTCAAAATTACGATTTATTTGAGTGGCGTAAAAACATAGGGTACGTCTCACAAGATGTCAGATTACTGGGGAACACGATCCGAGAAAATTTCATGTTTGCTAAACCGACTGCGACGGAAGAAGAGATCTACGAGGCGCTAAATCGGGTTCAGGCTCTCGAGTTTTTGGAAAACTTAAAAGAAGGGCTCGACACCAAAATTCATGATGGCGGATCTAATTTGAGCCAAGGGCAAAAACAAATGCTATCCCTTGCGAGAGCCCTATTAGTTGATCCGAAAATCTTGATCCTAGATGAGTTTTCTTCCTCTCTCGATTTATACACCGAATCAAAGATTCAAAATGCACTTGAGGAAATTATGAAAGACAGAACAAGTATTGTTATCGCTCATAGACTTACCACCATCTTAAAATCGGATAAAATCATGGTTTTAGAAAATGGAGAATTAAAGGAAGAGGGGACACATTCCGAATTAATTCAATCAAATGGTAAGTATGCGGAAATTTACGCTAAGTACTTCAGTTTCCAATTAGCCGGATTAAAGCCATTAATTAAGACCTGACTAAACGAGATTTTTAATTAATTTCAATAACTCATGAATCTTCAAAACAAATTGAATCGGGTTATAAATAG
>JACZSS010000634.1 GCA_022574115.1 Candidatus Heimdallarchaeota archaeon
TGAATACAAAAGACTTTGTGGAGATCCTCGATTTACTTGTCCGCTCGAATGTCAATTACGTTTCCCTCAGCCCTATTTGGTACCTTGAGGACCCACGGGCCTCGAACTTTTTGAGAGGCCCCAAAAGGTTGGAACCGGGTGCTCCTACGACATCGATCACAGATGATCAGATCGTGGAACTAATCAACCTGGCACACGAGCGTGAAATCGGGATTATGTTGAAACCAATGGTATTTGTCTCGGATTGGACATGGATAGGATCTATTGACCCGAGTAACCCGGAGGAGTGGCTCCAAAATTACCTTGATCAAGTTCTTCTTCCAATGGCGCGCCTCGCATCGGAACACGATGTCGAAATGCTCAGCCTGTTCAATGATTCCGCCGAACAAAATAAATACCGCTCTATATGGTCCGACGTCGTCGCTCAAGTCCGCGGGGCCTACCCAGGATCACTCACAGTTGCCGATAGCAGTGGATTTCCAAGCATCTATCGAACAATCCATCCGATGTTTGCTCCTGAACTTATTGATTTCTATGGTTTTCAGTCCTACGTTCCCGGAAGCGGATACCCCATATACCCTTTCATACCCGGGGAGTCTTATGGACAAAATCTCCATTTCCAGTAATCGACTTAAGGTATCAAAGTTCTTCCTCGCTAGCCGCACAGGATACATCTGAGCTATCACCTCATCTCTCAAAGTTTTGACAACACTAAGCACTGTTGGATTATTCTCTGCGCCCTGCTTGAATTCATCGAGTGTTTTCTTCTGCACTGCTTGAGCTAGGTGGATCTCTTGACTCCTACTCAGGTACAAGTTCTGTTTACCATGCTCATATAGGTGCTTTGCAAGTATCTCCATGGATTGACTTCCGAGCCGAAACATCTGACCTTGTTCCCTTTTGAATTCTAGGTCGTAGTTGTATAACCTTCCCACGGAATAAATCAAACTCCAAAGGGATGGCTGCAATTCCTGCCTGTCATCATTTGCAACAAGTGAATTTCTTGCTGTTTGAAGAGTAGAGCTTACGTCTGCGAGAACTGTTGCAAAATGTGGGTAGTTTTCAATGGAATATTTCAGGCGGTTTTCCTGCCGGGCGGACGCTCTTTCTTGCCTAGATTTCCACTGATTCAACACGAAGCTAATTGAAACTGAAACGGAACTGCTAACTCCTATTATTTGCGCGAGCTCCAGTAAGCTGAACGACTCGCTCGACATGCCTTTCGGATGTGGTTTAATCTCTATGTAAGCGTTAGGGATTATTATGATCGAGATTGAGTATCATACTACACATTACTTTCCAATTTTTTAACTTACTTGCTAGCATTTTATCTTGTTCAGGTTTCTCGAATAGTTGCTCGAATGCGTCACTTTCGCCATTTAAGGTGTGAAGGATATGTTCCAACACTGTTTTTTGAGATACCTTGTATTTGGATCTCGAAGTTGGCTCGTTTGTACCAATGATTGCCACTCTGACTTGGCGTTGAGAATTTTCAAAAAATGAGTTGAAAGCCTTAAAATGACCCGTGTATTCCTTAAGAGTCTTAGATCGGGATTGCACGAAGTCGGTGATTTCTCTACCAATTATCGCATCGTACAATTTCTTTCCCATCATTCTGGCGTAGTTTCTCTCATTAGATACAGGATCATAAGTTCTAACCGTTAAATAGTAATCTATTCCTTTATCATACGTGAAAATGCTTTTTAGTCCATCTGGCTTTGCAGTACTTAAGCTGGTTGAATCAAAGTAATGATCCAATCCTTGGGGTTTCAAACTTCTATCTACAACTTTAAACGGACCTGGACCATGAAATTCAACATTGCTAATCGTAACTTTTTCGTGATTATACTCTAATAATTGACCATTGTTATAAACCGAGATAGAACCTGCTTCATCCCTAAATGGTTGTTTTTCCGCAATATCGATAGATTTTGGTAATTCCATGCTGAAAAGTTTTTCTGTATTTACTTTGTCGACAATAAATGAAATCACATAATGGATAAACAAGGTCTTTGCAAGCGGATCTATCTGTACGGCCTCGAATAATTCTTTGTTGATCCCTTCTTGAGGTATATTTAGAAACTGGCTTAACTTTTTCAGTGAATTGAACTCCCAGACTGGAACCACAAATTCGAGTGGTATAATTATTTGATCTTCCGAAACTTGTTTTGTATGAGTCCTTCTACGCCTTCTAAGGGTAACTCCGAAATCAGCACGGTGAATTATTTTTTGATTCCGCTTACCATTTAAACTTTTTTTGCAAGATAGTTTGAGAATCTAGATTTGTCAATTTTGGATAAGGGCTGGGGACCACTCACCATTTCAAATGAGTATGTGAGATCGGATCATAAATCCTTACTATCATAAGTTTTGAGATAAAATGACACGTGAATTAAATGTTTATAGAGA
>JACZSS010000635.1 GCA_022574115.1 Candidatus Heimdallarchaeota archaeon
GCAGTTGTCGGATCAGTAAAGCCACCCATTATCTACCTCACTTCACTACCGCATTGTTCGGGTCGGGGTCTTCTACCTCTTTTGCCTCTTCGGGACTGACAAGAGGCGTTTCCCCTGGCAGAGTTGTTTCGGTTGCAAAGACTTCCTTGAGGGACTCAGATAGCACACCAGCAGCCTGGGCACGCTCCTTGGCATCTTCACGAGTCACAGCACTCACACCCATAAGACCATTTTGGTTGAGGAGATTGTCGGTCAACCTATCGGCACGGTCGCGTTCCTCGTCGATTTTCTTCCAGAGAGTGTTGATGTAACCACGAGTTTTTTCCTCGACGGCTTCGAGAGCTTCGATCCGGGCGAGGAAGAATACGTACTCGGTTTTGCTGATGATTTCATTATATGTGGTTTCTTGGCTGATCTCACTTGTCAATAATTTCGTTATTGGAAAGCTTGGCCAAAGTACAATTTTCGACCTCAGGAATGAGATGTTTGCCAAGTTGATGAATCAAAGTAGGTCTTATTTTGATAAAAATCAATCAGGTCAAATTAACTCTCGGATGACAAATGACGTCGAGACACTTTCTGGATTTTTAGGTGGGAGTATCTCATCAATCATTTTTGCAGTACTTCAGTTATTCGGAATTCTTTTCGTCATGCTTTACTTAGATATAACATTATCACTGATTAGTTTTCTTCTGATTCCACTTTTATTGGGAGTTACATTGATTCTTCGTGGCCCAATTAGACGAATAGCCCAATCTCGGCGAAAAACGATTGCCGATGTCACGTCTAATATTGCTGAAAATATTTCTGGAGCAAAAGAATCTAAAGTTTTCGCTAGGGAGCGTGAGAACATCAAAGAATTTGAAAGAGTAAATCGAGAAAATTACAAGATTTCTATGAAATCCGTTTCATTGTTTGCCTTAATTCAACCTGCGGTGAGTATCATCGCTGCGATTGGGACGATGTTAATTTTAGCCTATGCGGGATACCAAGCTGCAGCACTAGGAAATGGAAAATATACACCAGGTCTAATTGCAGCTTTTATGGCTTATTTAGCTAGATTTTTCTTTCCCATATTTACATTAAGTATGTTTTATAATACATGGCAGGCGGCCGTAGCATCACTAGAGCGGATATACATCTTTCTTAACGAGCCAGTAGATATTACCGATGAGCAGCACGCAAAAGATCTGCCTATTAAAAGAGGCGAGGTAAGCTTTGAAAATGTTGATTTTTCGTATAAAGAAGAAATTCCTATATTTAAAAAGTTGAATTTGGAAATAGAAAGTGGGACTATGGTCGCAATAGTTGGCACAACTGGGGCTGGAAAATCAACATTGATCAAGTTACTCATGAGATTTTACGATATCACAGCAGGAAAATTGTTGATAGATGGACAGGAAATTAAATCTTATACCATTAAGTCTTTGCGATCCAGCATGGGATTAGTTCCTCAAGAACCAATCTTGTATGATGATACGATCCTTGAGAATATCAGATTTGGTTCGCCAGACAAAAGTGTTGAAGATGTTATAGAGGTGGCTAAACTTGTTGGCATACATGATTTTGTGCAAGACCTTACTGATGGATATCAAACTAGAGTATCAGAGGGAGGTAAGAGGCTATCTATGGGACAACGACAATTAATCGCCTTTGCCAGAGCTATCCTGCCGGATCCTAAATTATTGATCTTGGATGAGGCAACAAGCAGTTTGGATCCAATATCCGAAATTCGAGTTCAAAATGCACTTGAACAGGTTTTGAAAGGCCGAACGTCCATTGTTATTGCTCACAGACTGTCGACAATTCGCAAAGCGGATAAAATAATTGTTTTGGAAGCTGGCAAGGTCATTCAATCGGGCTTGCATAAAGAGCTGGTAGTGAAGAGTGGAAAATATCAAGACTTGTACCTTAAACAATTCTTTACGGAAAAACAACAGGAGAAGATATTAGCTAAGATTTCAAATTAATAATTGAGATTTCTCTATAGTGATGCGCCGAATGTCAAAATAAAAACCTATAAACTAATCAAAATCGTTGATGATGGAGGTCGGTTTCGACTTCTCAAACCTTAAGGATGAGGACAATGACGGAACCTTTGAGACCTTTTTCTTTACGCTAACAGTTTTATCACCAAACACAAATCCTGCAAGAAATGAATGGTCAGCAAGCCATGTCCTTGAGCTACCTAAAATCGGTATCGGAGTAAAAGAACACGTCTCAACAGATTGGGCAAAAATCATTCCAAGATCCTTTGGATGGCCTGGGACAGGGGAAACACTTGTACCTCTCTGTGACGAAGGTGGATATGATATTTTGTTTGTAAATTATGAATGGGAACTCAATTTGAACCGATTGGGAGTATTTGATCCATCAGGAAGACATGGTACAACAGCTGGTGGTAAT
>JACZSS010000636.1 GCA_022574115.1 Candidatus Heimdallarchaeota archaeon
CAGTAGATGAATCAAAAGCACTCTTTTTGGAAAAAGGATACTTACCAGAAAGTCTGGCCCAGATTGAAGCTAATAGAGGAACGGTTAATCCAATGTATCTTTATTATACACTGGGAAAACTCATGATATTGAAATTACGAGAAGATTACAAAAAAGAAAAAGGAGATTCTTACACGCTCAAAGGTTTTCATAGTGAAATTCTAAGTTACGGTTCTCCTCCAATCAGTATTATCCGAAAAATGATGCTGGAAAATCCTGGAAGTATGGAGGACATTCTTTAAATCGATCGAATGGGTATATATTATTCAAATCCTCACTTATTGACTCAAAGAGGCAGCTTTTAAAAAAATTATTTTATTCATTCAACAGGCATTGAAATCCATTTGTTCGAGATCTAATTGCCAACACGATTAAAGAAAAATACAAGCTTGATAAACTAAGACTATCTAATATTTGGTAGATTTGGGCAAAAGTCCGCTATCAACAAGACTTTTCATGTACTTTGCTAGTTCTTCATTATCATTTTTCTCGAATATTGCTTGACCCCAATCACTGAAGGCCTTAAAAGTGTCGAAAACAAGCCATAGCTTGATTATTTTATTATCTTTAAATTTAAAACGATGAAACCCGAGGAATTTGGCCTGATTATCACTCGTAGGTAAATTATACAACCCACCTTTATTTGATGCATATACATCGTGATGGACAAAAACTTCGTCATTCTGAGCAATTATTGATATAATCACATATTTTAGATCTGGGATACAACTATTAGTATGGGCTATTCTTTGTCTGAATTCCTCTCTTCCCTTCTTCGTATCCTGAGTCATTTTCTCGGGAATTTCACCTGGAGAATAATCGGAGTGTACAATTTCATCCCATCTTGAGAAATCCGCGTATTCCCCAGCATTTACAGTAGTCAAGAAATATTTAGCAACTGCCATATGCTTTTCCACGGACATAATATACGCTGCCTGATGAAATATTATAACATTTTCACTGAAAATTGGTCGTGGTTTAAGTTTAGTACAAAAATTATAGCAATTAATTCTGAACTTTTAAACATTGACACCATCAACAATTCTAAATTAATGGTAGCAGTTCTATAAAATTCTTGCTAGAGGGGATATTTCGATTTTCTGTGTTTTAGTAATTTTGTAGTAAACTTGTATGCGCATGAGTTTATTATTAATTATGACTATAATATATTAGAATGGCCCAAATAGCACAATCAACTGAGGCAAAAATAGCATCTCAATTTTCACAGCTCGAGCTTTCCAAGGTCCAACGAGAAATTGTAAATAAAAAGGGAGACATAATGGGAAATATTCTTGAAGAGCCGAGTTTATCCATTCGTGGTTTTTATGCACTGTCACTAGTTGAATGGCAAAAGAAGACGCAAACTACTCTCAAAAAGAGTGAGTATGAAATTGAAAGTGCAAATCAGAGAATTCAGGACTCTAAAACAATTCTCGAAATTTTCAAGAATAAAATAAGGAAGACCATTGAGATGAAAGGAAAAATAGACTTGCTAGATAAGGCAATTGCGGCAGCTCAACGACACTATATTGCCAACTATGCTCGACAAAGCAATTAGCAATTAACTAAGAATTGATACCAGTTTATCTGGTTGAATACTCCCTCCGCTCAAGATACAAACACTGCGACCGCGTTCTTCCTTGGTCATCAATAACGCGCCAGCTAAAGATAGTGCACCAGATCCTTCAGTTATCAATTTATTATGGTTAACTAGATCTCGTATCGCCTGTTTTACTGATTCTTCTGACACTGTAACGACTTCGTCCACCACTTCTCTAAGCAGCGGATACATCTCTTCAACCACAAGTGGAACTAAAGTACCATCACAAATAGTTTCAGATGTAGTGACCCAAGTCGCCCCCTGTTGTTTGAAACTAACTTTCAGAGCGGGACAGGCATCCGATTGTACACCAACAACCTTTCCAGAAAATCCTTGTATTTGACTCAGCGCGCTACCCACACCTCCGATCAGCCCTCCGCCTCCAACTGGGACGAATACTGTATCCACTTCAGGTAAATCTTCCATGATCTCCAATCCAAGAGTTCCAGACCCTGCCATCATTTGAGGTTCAGCCCACGGATTCAGAAAATTATATGGTTCATCGGGCCATTGAGGATCGAAGAAGTAATCCCACAGGTCCTGACCTTCCTTGGGAACAACCTTGATACCATAGCTCTTGATTGCATCTATCTTGACTTGTGGTGTATTGGCAGGTACAATACTTTGTCCTGGAACTGCAAAATATTTTGATATGTACCCCACTGCCTGAGCAGTGTTACCGGCACTAATTGTGGTAAATCCTTTGTCTCTTGCTGTTTTGTCCATCCATAATTCCCAGTTTAGAGCCCCTCGAATTTTATAGGA
>JACZSS010000055.1 GCA_022574115.1 Candidatus Heimdallarchaeota archaeon
CTCGTACGAGTTATCGCATTAGATCGCTTGTTTCAGATGACTATGGACCAATTCGAGCAGCGTTTCTACCTTACAGATTAATGGGATTTGGATTTCGGAAGAAAGCCATCAAAGAAATGAACAAAAACAATGACAAGTTCCATGAATTGATTGACACTTCCTATCTAGAGGAATATGGCTCCGATGCCTTAAAAGAGGTACTGAAATTTAATCCACTGAAGGAAGCATATGAACCACTTATCGGTAAAAATGTGATTGCATACAACAGATTTAGTAAAAAGGTAGAAATAGGAGCACTTGAAGAGTTAGTGATAACAGATAGAATAACTTCTCCAATTTTTGCGATTGTAAATGGTAAATCCTTCGATTTATCAAAGACTATCGTAAAGGAATACGATGAGCAACAACAGTACTTTCTAAGAGACGGCTCCATTGTGAGTCTTATCGGTTATAAATTGGACGAAAAGAAAGGAATACTTGCAGTGGTACAGAATGGAAGTCAAGATAGTGAAGAGATCGAACTAAGTAAATTAGGTAAACCAGTAGAATTTCTCTCGGATTTGGAAGGAAAGCAGATCATACATTTTGATAAAGGTGTTTCTCAATTAAAAACATTGGAAAGTATTGAATTAGGGGAATCTTGGCAATCAACAACCATAAAGCTCGATGGACAAACTGTACAAGGGTCCAGCCTCATTGTAGATTTTCCTCCAGTCGGTGTCGAAATTAGAAAAGATAAGTTAAAAGAACAGATCTCATTTCTGAAATATTTAGTCGGGAAGAAAGTCATTCTATTTACGAAAGAGAATTTTGACGTGAGCCTATCAGGTACCGTGTTGAGCGTGACAGAAGATCAATTCGTATTCGAGGATGCAGATGGAGTTCATGAGATCGAACTACCGAGATTGGAATACATCATTTACAATGATCATGTCGTAGAATTGGTTACAAAAGAACATATTTCTCTTTTTACAAAAATTGGCATCTGGTGGTCAAATCGCCATGAGTTTAATTATATCACAGTCTAGAATCGATAGTTCAAGTAATCAACCATATGATCGATCTTGACATTCCACAATTTTAGGAGTTTCAGATTCGATATCAAAACTTGGTAATTTGAGGGTTAAGCTTATGGCTCAATAACGGGTTTATACTACTGAAAGATAGACGGACGACCAGTCTGTGTGATTTCTAGAGATCATCGATTTCGAACAATATTTGGTCCATAAAAGTCCAATCAAATCAAATCTAGCGATCGATTTCGATTCTGAAGTATTCTTGCTCAATGTAGTCGAGGTAGTTGATTATGTCATCAGATCTCGCCTTATTGTCCCTTTGGTCATTGGCAGACAGTAATGAGTAGATTCTCGAAACTCTAAATAACTCTTCAGTTTCGATTAAAACCATTTCTGGATAATAAAATGTTCCAATTAAGAACAAAATAGTTGGAGCTAAGGGAGTAAGGAGTAGTGTAATTTGTAAAAATTCGTCAGGAAGTTTTAACAGGTTTTGAAAAATCAGTGTAACTAGTAAGAAGAGTGCAGAAAAGATAACAAAAAATGAGACAATTCTCCAAAACGTAAGCGCTGTTTTCAGATTTTCTGTTATAAATTTTGGACTTAAGGAAGAATAATTTAAGACCACAATAATTGGAGATATGGGAAAAAGAATCAGTTTACTGACCAAATTGATTCGTATTTGTCTATTCATCTGCAACATGACTTGTTTGAGTAAAAGGCTGATCGTCCAAATGAGGATCCCAATTCTCAAAAAATTATTCACTAACCTGATTATTTGATAATCATTCAACCCAGTCAACTTATAATTTTCCAGCTGTTTTAAGCTGTGTGCTTTACCTCAAAACACAACTAAAATGAATAAGGATATCATTAAGATCAGAGTTGCTCCATAGAAAAAAATCAAGAATGGATAGATAATTGAGGACAGTAAAATTCGAAGAAATATGACTATACTAGGTCCACTTTGAGAGATTAATAACATCGACATTATAACAAACCACATTGAAGCTAGTAGAATGTACGACGACAGAAAAACTGTTCCCCATTCAGTTAATACCTTTCTCCTCTCTTGTTGATTGGCAATTGCATACATTTGTTCATAACTTAAGCTTATACCATCTAATTCCTGGCTATACGTTAATCGTTCCCGGTTGGACAGACTCTTTCGATACTTGTACCCGGATTGAGCTATTTAAATTTATCCACCAATTATATTTTTCAATCAATCGATATAGAAAGAAGCTTTATCTAGCTTTACAAAAAATCAGTATCTAAAGGTCGAGTTGTGATAAGTTTAATGAGAGCAGAGTATAATTTATTCATGATCAACGACCATTCGAACTCCCAAGGAAATAACGGAACTACAGGGATCCTTCGGAGGATCATCAAAATATTTCTCGATAATTTCATGTCGTAAATTAATCAATGGAAATCCTGGCAGCAAGCTTGAGGATCTCGGATCTGGACTATCTTGGAGGACAATAATATCTGTGGTGTCATTAGAAACATCAAATCGATCCAAAGCGATCTTAACTTGATGAGTACCAGTCAACTGTAACATTATCTCTATACCCAATATTTTTGATATTGCAACTCCAGTCTTTGATGATCTGATAGCTCTATGAACGGCCGCGATAAATTGATCCCGACAAATTAAGTTTTCGCAGTCGATGACGCAAACAATCGATGAAGCCTGAAGTAAAGAATTTTTTAATTTCACTGGGTCGGACACGTTTTGACCATTAAAAACGAAATATTCTTCTTCTCCGAAGATCAATTTCATAACAAGGGGAGTAATTTTGAACACTTTATTTTTATGTTGTAATAGGTTATTAAACTTGTAAATTGAAAGTCAACGTATCTTACAAGGTAAGATTTATTTGCAATTTGAAAGATCAGAATAGTAACTTTATTTTAAGTAAGTGAGAATGATTTAAACATAATGGGCATTGACAACATCTTCGACGCCTTGCGGGAGTATCACGAGGTTTTCAATCGACCCGTTCCTGTCAACTATGAAGTTTTACGACTAAGTGATGAACACAGGAAGCTTGACGCATTGATGAGGAGATATTGGAAGAATATTCACCCTTTATCTCGAGATCTTTTCACCTCCTTCGCCAACGAATTTCAATATCTTAACTTGCAAATTTTTGAGTTAGAGCAAAAACTGGAAGCAAAGCAAAAAGAAACAGAGATGCTGACTGAGACGATTAATCAAAAACTGGCGGAATTCGAACAAACTTTTGAAAATAAAGTACTCGACGGCGTAGCCTCGATTACGAGTAAGAGACTAGATAGTGATGGAGATGTCAAAAATCAGCTTAAACATCAAATTCTAGAATTGCAAAGACAATTATCTGACAAAGAAGAAATGATACAGAGTTTGAGAGGCGAGCTAAGCCTTGTGATTGACGATACGGATCAACAAATTGCATCTAGGAAAAAAATGCAAGGAGAGTTAACCGAATCAATCGAACTCTTTGATGAGTTTTCGAAAAATTTGGATGTACTTGAGACAAAATTAGAAGTTCTGCAAAAAGAGAATGACGTTATAATTGATGAAAAAAGTAGACTAGAAAATGATTTTGCAACTTCACTTAAAGAACAAGACAGAATCGTTGCAAATTTTACCCAAGAAAATTTACGAATAGATCAGAAGTATCATTCCACCCTTGACAAGCTTAAGGCAATTAAACCCTCTATTCAGGTGAATATCGAAGAACACGACAAGATTAAAGCGAAGAATCAAAATCTTGCCGAAAAAAATATTGAACTTGGAGAAATAATAGCAAATCTAGAATCAAGGGTAGGAGCATACGTATTTTTGGAAAAGGAAGATGATGGTTTACAGATTAAAATGCTTGATTTGGAGAAAAAATACCGTGAGGCAATTTCTTCGAAAGAGCTTTTGAAGTCCAAATTTGCCAACCAATTAAAGCTTAATGCAGTAATGAAAAAACTGCTGGATAAATCAGCAATTAATTTAGAATTTAGTGAGGTAAAACCTCAACTCATCAAAGAGAGATTGCAAGTACACATCTCCAAAACTAATGTTGAAGAAAAATCGTCAGCTCAAAAAGAGAAGCCCCCAGAATCCGTCAAAAATATTAATAAGCATATTAGAAAAGAAAAAGACGATTTTAAGTCAGGACTACTCACATCGATGAAGACAGTCCGAAGGAAACGAGCAGAAGACAAATCACGAACAAAGTTTACTGCTTAAGGCTCGTTCAATAGCTTCAGGGCGTATCAGTCGTAAACGGATGTTTGCGATGAGAGATTTCCAATTGGATCAAGTAAAATCCTCAACAATTAAATAACGATCTAAAGTATATTTATCTGTGAGTATTCCTCTTCCAACTGCGGGCGGGTCAAAAACAGAATTTAAGAGTAAGTGTGACTTGTATGACGGTAATCCGGGGACCAGCGGATTATGTCAAGGATGGAATACCAAGACTAAGACGTGTACAAGAAGAGATGATGAATTTGGGAAAACCTGTGATGGTTTTGGAAGATTTCCTGAATAGTTCTAGAAAAATAATGATTTGATTAATTCGACGTTATCCTTAACCTTAGCTACTAGTCTATTTGTTTCTGCAGGTTCAGGAATGCTGCCATCAAGATGAACTGGTGAACTGGTCATAAACAAGGGGATGTAAAAATTCTTCAACTCAGAAACGGTATCATGAAGAAGAGGGCTCCATTTTCCGGACCATTTCTCATTAACAAACTTACCTCTTAGAAATGCGCCAAAGAAGGGTCTACCTTTTCGAACAGTAATAGCCAAAGTTTTGTGGATATTATTCCTGTGAATATGTCCTAACAGAATATTTTCGTGCGACCCAATTTCTGCAATTTTCTCTCGATTGGCTCCCTCACGGAAATTCGTCAATAAATAGACAGTAGCTCCTGAATTGGCTAAATCCTTAACATATTTGACAGAATAATCATCAGTGGATTGTCTTATCAACATCAGGAAGGTTTTTGTCTCATCTCTAATTTGAGTTTGATGGGCTAGAAAAGCTGATGCTGCTTTCATTTTAAGAGTTCCCTCAGTTGCATTTAACTCGATATCGGAGCCAGATTGATCATTTCCATCGGAGGTAAGTAATTGTGCAACACAGGCGAGGATAAAGTATTCATTGAGTTGACCACTTATTCTGACCTTCTCAAAAAGTAAAGCAGGTACTTCTTCAATACCCATTTTTTTTGCTACTTCAGCATCGTCACCATCCACGTTGTAGATTTTGAGGGAAGCATTCTTTTTACCTAGAATTTTAATAACATCCTGCATCATGAGGTGTAATGGGTCTTTCTGATTCCCTTTTTGTTGAATATAGATCTCGAATTTCAAACTTATCTGATTTTCGCTACCCGCCACCCCATTAAACCTTTTTGTAAATAAACTTAAATACTAGAATGAAGGTTTTTTCTTGAAAAAAGTCAAAAATGCCGTCTATGGTAAGATTTTGAAGGATCCAGATGGTACTGTGCAATTATCCAATAACAAAATTTAGTTCTCATTCTAATCGATTTTTCGGGGAACAAAAATCCTTTCCCAAATGGTCGGGGTAGGTCATTGACAGAAACTTCTAGCGGACGCTGGTCGTACCACCAGAATCGGATTTGAACTATTTGTCGTCTTTCCCCTGAGTCTGTCGAATGTTCCCGAAATCCTTTCTTCTTTGGATTTTGATTTTCTGCCGAATTTTGACGCTATGTAGTCTTTACCCATGCCGAATACCAGCTTCCCAGCCTCTCGTGTCATTGACACGTCTCCTGCTTTAACTCGAGCAGCTATTTCTTTCAATTCATCATAAGGAGGTAACCATTGAATTCGTTTAATTTCGGGATTAGCATAACTCCTAAATCGAGGAATGGTGAAAAAGAATATCAAACTGAAAACATAAATTATTAGTGAAATGGCCAGGTTAAGTTCATAGCTTAGTAGCACTATGTCCGCATCTTTTGTCAACTCAAATTCGGAAAATATGTTTGATCTGCCCAACTGAGTCTGAACTTGAAGTGTATGAAAACCTAAAACAATCCCAAGTATAATCAGAACCACACCTCGATCAGATAAAGCTCGAGCAATTCGTCCGGTGATTGAATCTTGCTCCGCTAATAATCGTTCCTCTAGAGATTTTTTATCCTCTTCATCAAGATCATCATCAATCTCTCCTCCGATTTTTATTCCCTTAACAGCAGCACCCTGAACTGCATATAATGCGATAAACAGCGAAAAGACAGTGTCCCAAACTGATGTATCGCTCCCTGAAGATGATAAAGCTTTGAAGGCTAATAATATTACCCGAATGGTGGTAAACATGAAGAAGCTTGATAATATTGTGTAAAATACATCATTCTCTTTTTGGAAACCAAATAGGGGTAATGTGGCAATTATGGCATTTACAATGATGATAATCGCAGTTACCTGTAAAGCAGTAGAATCAGGTCGCGTGGTATAAATGAAGTACCCTACACCAATATTAACTACAACTAATATCCAAGCAATAAACGAAAACATTACCTTTCCGTCATCTTCTGGTTTTCCAAGAAACAAAATTGTCCCAGAAGTTCCTTCAGCAAATAAATCTTTAAAGAGTGAAAATGTTGAAAATGTAAAGATGGCTATCCATAGAACGTACAATATGGCCGCTATGTTTGATGCTTCTCTTTCACCAATCGGTACACTATCCAACAAAAAAAGTGCAGCTATGCCTCCTGTTAGTCCAATTAAGACCGTAACTTGAACTGCTATTTGGCGTCGACTTAAGAAAATTCCAACTATTATGAAGGTAAGTGCAGCAGAAAGCTCTGCAAATAGTAACAGATCATTTGTACTGTTACTGACAGGCTCACCTGTAACTGGCTCGTAAAAAACCAATAGTGTGGAGCTGATGACAAACACGAGCATGAAGATTGTGTAGGGTAAAAATCTTGGTGATTTGAGAGTTTTAATTCCACGAGTAAGTATCGTTTTGATGAAATCTCCGAGGGCGCTTTCAATATAGGTCATACATTTTGATTGAATCTATTATTTAGAAAACCTTTTCGGATGAAAATAGGTTATTGGGAGTGTAAAGATACGAATTTAGAAAGTAGATTTAACTATCTAGAAACTTATTTAATTTGGCAATTAAGGCTTTAATATTCATCTCTCTTAGACCGGATGTTTCCGATCGATCTGTGATAACAACAACATGATATTTCGGGTTTACAGGACGGACGTAGATAAAATGATCTTCTTCCTCTAACGTTACAGATTTCAATTTAGCCTCAGGGATAAGTGATTCAACTGTTTCGCGAGACATCCTCATTAATTTCTCCGACATCCCTTGTATTATACCTCGATCGAAATGATTTGATGCTTCAGCCATCATTAATGCTTGAGCAGAAACAATTACACAACTACCCAGAATTCCTTCGGTAGCATCTTCGAATTCCAACAAAGCCTCGTTGAGTTTTGCACCAATTCCCATAATAGACAATCCAATTCTAATCAAAGTGTTAAATAAGGTTATTTGGTATTCTTGGAAATAAGTTTGGGAAAAAAATGAAACTTACTTTTTGAAAAACTTCGGTACCGTATATTCGGGCAATGCCGGACTCGAGTTTCTCGGTGTCGAGCGGCTGACCGAGCTCGAATTCATCCACACGACTGACAATGAACTCGTTCGACAGTCTCGACTGGTTGTTCCATCGAATGAACTCGATTAATGGCTGGCTCGTTCCTGGTTTCATCTTTGCAACCAGGATTTCTTGATCGCCTGGAGATGACAACGAAATTTTGCGAAGTCGATCCAGATTTTCGAGCGCTGCGGCTCTGCCAATTGGAATGGCTTCATTGATACGGTCAAAGTCCCCCGCACTGATGTCACCAAGCTTGGGACTTATCAAGATATCTGACTCGGTCAGTGTAGATATTTCCGCTTCTGTGTTGCGGCGCGTTAACAGGCCGCTGAGCTGCTCAGCAATGGACAACACGGAACCGATCTCATCCTGAGACTTGAGCGGCGTACTGATATCCACCGCGATGACGATTTCCGCACCCATCTCTCTGACAACCGAGATCGGCAAGTTCGCCGCAATGCCGCCGTCGACCAACATACGGCCATCTATAAGAACGGGCACCATAGCAGCCGGAATGGAGAAGCTTGCAAGGATCGCGGTGGCCAGGTCACCGCTGCCGAGGACAATTTGCTCCCCAGTAGCGATATAAGTGGCAACTGCCCGATAGGGTATCGGCAGCTCGTCGAAGTCATCAACGAGAGCTACCGGTAGTGTCAGCTTGGTGATGGCAAGGTCGATCTTCTGCCCCTGTACGACACCCAGCGGTAATTTGATCTTTCCGCCGCTGAATCCAACGCGTTTTCTGATCAGGAAGTCATCGTCATCGCGCTTACGACGAAATGTCTTGTCAGCCCGATTGGTGCTGTCAACAAACACGTCATCCCAGTCGATATCATTCAGTGCCTGCTCAATCTCCTCGAGCGTCATGCCCGATGCATACAGACCACCGACGATGGCGCCCATGCTCGTGCCAGCGATGCAGTCAATCGCCACTCCCTCCTCGAGCAATACGCGGATCACGCCAATGTGCGCTGCGCCCCTCGCACCACCACCGCTCAAAGCAAGGCCTACGCGTGGTCGCGAGCCGGAGTCACCCTGACTCATCGGTCCACAATCAGCGAATGCTGTACCTGGCGAGACCACGAATAACAGAATCGCAGTAGCGGAAAGCCAGCGCCGGAATCTGCAGGAGCACTTAGCAGCCACTCGCACCGGTACCGCAGCGAGCATGTGCTGCAATGGAAATGTGGGGCTTACACTATCGGCCGTGCGCTTCATCGACCTGTGCCCGCAGATCCTTTGCCCAACGGTTTATCGCGATCTTGGCGTCACCCATATGGGTGATACCGGCCTTCAGGATGCGGCTACCGGTGCCCCAGCGCACGGCAGCGGCGACCTGCTTGCCGGTCACGGAGTCGACGATCTCACCCTCGAAGGAAGCGCCACCAAGACCTAACCCGGTTATCTTCGTATAGATCGAGATATTCAGTATGCCGATAGTTTCCTCGACGTTGGTGATACCGATGCGAATGCGCATCACGCCCGGACCAGGATACTCGACGATCGGATATCCCTCATCCTCGCTTAATGCCTCTATCACCGCTTCTTCGTAATATTCGGTGAGCTCGCTTAATTCTTCGTCCGTGAAAACTTGTTTGTCTGGTGGCTGTCGGAATGTTATGACAACGGGATCGATGATAAAGCTTGAGAAATCTCCTGCGGATTCGTCGACGAATTGCAGCATATTGTCGTCAATTTTCTCGAGTTTCGAGTAGTCGCTCAAGAATCCACTTTGGTCCTGTTGAGACACAGATGCCGCGCAAGCGCACAACAAAATCTGACTCGCTACCAGGACTGAAATAATTTTGATGATATT
>JACZSS010000637.1 GCA_022574115.1 Candidatus Heimdallarchaeota archaeon
CCCAGTAGAAGGTATTGTATATTACCGCTATCAAGAAATCAAGCCCGCAGAAAAATCCTGCGGGCCTTATTAATAGTGCGACCTACACGTTCCCTGTGGCTATACGATCCTCCAGCATTCTGGCATCCAAATCCTCGGGTGATTCTGGCCGAAGATGGAATCCGCTAACAATGGTCGTATACGCTTCATAAAATAGGGTCCGAGTTTTTGCGTTCGGGTGTTTGTATCCTACAACCTCGATGGCATGCATCAGATGTAAAACGAAATGCAGGGGGTATTCATCACAATTTTTTGCGAACTGCTTTGCTAAATGACGTTTCCTGTTGCTGGTATTACTGTTATTGATAATCCAATAGAACTTATGTTGAGGATCGACTTTTACTATCAACCTTCGAAAATGAAGGTTTTTCTTATTTGATGTCATTAAGTCCGTCTCACCTGTCTTGGTAATATTCGATAATTCGGAACCTACCATAGATTCGCATCTAACTTGCCCCTATTCAAATCCATCTTAGTCTCTCGTTTATTGTTAAATTAAATTTTTCTAAATTCCAAAAGTAGCTCCGGGGGGAAATCTCACTTATGAAATTTTATTTGATTATCTTATTAATTTCATGAAATCTACTAAATTCCTTTGGGTTAACAGTGGCAAAAGTTATTCTCATTCTAGGTAAATAACTCGAAACTATATACGTTAGTTCACGCGAAATTTCATTCAGTAAATCGTCTATATTAATCCAAGAATAAATAATATCTTTCTTCCAACTAATGTTGAGCACCTGTTGATTAATTTGGCTCGAAATAATCATATGAGGCTGATCTCTAAAAATTGTCCTTGAGGATGGATTTAAGGCAATACTGACTTTCTGAATAAATATTTCAGAATTGTTAATCTTCATCCGTTGAGGGATCCAAAGTAAAGATCTTGGGAATCTATCTAGCACCGTAGACAGTTTAACCTTTAATTCGTAAAAAATCGTTAATTGATCTTGAATCTCGGCTGATACCCATTTAGAAGTTGGACCTTGAGCCCCTCCAAAAATATGAGCAACAAGTTTTTGTCCATTTTTCCTATTGAAAAAGTCCGTGTAGTTTAATGACAAGATAAAAATATTATTTTTATATAAAATTTCAAAAATGTCATCATCAGGTAGCTGAGATCTATTGAATTCCTCGACTAAAACGATAAGGTTTGCTTGCTGATGAAGAGCAATTCCAATACTGGAGTTGGTTAGTCGACCAGAAAGAACAATTCCATTAACAATAAAATTCTGATTTCGCAGCTCCGGTCGAGGTAAATTCCATCGCAAATTTTCGTCATTGCAAAGTGCCAAATCAGAAAGTAAAGACTTAATCACCTGACCATTTTGTTGTGATGAAGGCAACCTAATGTATGAATCTCATGCTGAACTAAGAGCTTTTTGGGTAACAGAGATCTCTGAATGTAATCATACGATTGACTGTTTTTGAGTGCAGAGGCTTCGTCTCCTTGTTAAAGCCTGCTAGTGAAACAATTTTCATTTGAATTGTATCAAAAAAGTTCGCAATCCTACTGGGAAGTCAAAAAATCCAAAGGTTTATTTTATTCAAATATTCAACAAGTAAAATTCCTAAAATCATTTCTCCAAATTTCACTTACCAAAGAACCTTAACATTTGTTTTTAATAGCTTGTTAACAGTATTAGGATATCCTAGATTAATTAGCAATATTGAGAAAGTCAATATTTGTTAATTCAACTCGATAGAACAAACCGTGGGCAAGTAGATCAGACTGGTAGATCGCATCGCTTGCACCGATGAGGCCGCGGGTTCAAATCCCGTCTTGTCCACTTACTTATTCTAATATCATCTATTAGCCATCTTTTCTTTTATCAACGCAATCTTGAGAAATCAATTGGGTTTTGTAGATTGTTTAACGAAATCTGGAACCACTGGCTTAATTTACCAAAGCCTTGATCAATGTATTGATCATTTTTCTTTCATCCGAAGTTATGATATGATCGCTTTTTGAAATGTCGTAGGCATTTTGAAGTAGATCTTTACTGAATTTATCTAATTTTTTAACATCTGATTCTTTGATGCTTATATCTATCTCAACCTTTTGGATACGTTCCCTTAAGGTGTTGATGTCCAACTTCACCTGTTTTAATATTGCAAGTTCATCGTCAGTTATTTTTCCGTCTTCCATTGCAACGAGCAGGATTTTGTTCATCAAATTTTGAAATACAATGTCCTCATTTGAAATCGTCACTACACCCTCCTAATTTGGTCTTAAAAAATAGCTTTTGGTTGCCATAAACGATTTTTATTACAAATCAAAATAACCCTACCTCATATTCTTGTAATACAATACTAATTTACAAATAATTCAGATTGTTGTCAAATATGTGTCTTTCGCAGAG
>JACZSS010000638.1 GCA_022574115.1 Candidatus Heimdallarchaeota archaeon
CCCACGAAGTACAACGTGAGTTGAAATCAATGGATTTTCCAATTATCAACGCTAAATATGAACTGCTGATTTTTCCCCAAGGATCTCCCCAAAGTTTCTCTTTTTCTTTTGCCAGTGAGATGCATGCGCCAATTAGATTTTGGAAAAAAATCTTTTGACGAGAATTCAAGAGTTCATCCCAGGTTTCGAGGTATTTTCGAGCAGGAACGATTTTTGTGGGCATTAGGGCAGTAGGAAGATAATTCAAGGAGAGCTTAGTAATTTGTCTTTTCGCAGATCTTAAGATATCCAGATTAACCTTGTCAAATTGATGATAGTCCTTGCCTTTTTTATTTCGCTTAATTGAAACCATAACTAGTGGAATTTCATTTTTCTTTTGCTTGATTTCATCTACAATGATCGAATTTGAGATTTCTCCATCACAACGTAAACACCATCCTTTACCTCTAACGACGGTTCCTGGTTGCAATCTTGTCGGTGTTTTCAATGCATTTTCCGAAACGATTTCTATTTGAAAACCATCATCTATAATCGTTGGGACCATATATTTCCAATCAAAGCGGTTCTTGTCACCATTTTTACTTGGCTTCTTTTTTAGCATCCAGTTATTAACCAACGGGGTATTAAAATTGCAATGTGGGCACGAAGCAATCCAGGCATACATGTATGTGGAGATCAAAAAGTCACCAAACTCGGGGTATAGATGTGAAGTCAGTACAGACATCCGATCAATTAAGTCTGAATAAACTTGCGTTATTCGATCATAAAGTAGGTGTTGATGCTCAGATGGGTACTTGAGAGTGGTGTTTAGGATTAGCCAAGCAATCGGATTGTAATCACCAGCTGTAACGTCAAATCCCATTCTTAATGCCTCAAACGGAATTGATCCACCACCAGCAAACGGATCCAGTAAATGTGGTCGCCTCTTATCAAAAATAAAAGTGTGTTTTTTAAGGAGAGTCGAATCTGGATAAAAATTGTAAGCTCTGTCACCAGGTTTAACTTTATTTAAGCCAAGGAGTTCCAAAAATAATTTCTTATCAGGATTATCTAGAATTGCTTGTAAAATCGCGGCACGTGACGCAATTAAAGGTTTTCGGCCCCAAAAAAAATGCATTTCAAATATACCAGCGCGTCCTTTCTTTTCTTTAATCGCTTCAAAACTTATCTCCGAAGTTGGAAAATTATCAATTTGAGGAGTATCTTTTTCTTTCCCTCTTAGGGCTTGCATGTCCTATATTTATTTGATCCACTAAAAAGGTTACCTGACCACTGTCAGATTGGATTCTAGTTTGGTTTCAAATACAATCAAATGACCACAACAAGCCTTGATTATTGCGTTTAGTTAAGTATCTAATGTACTGTATTTAGAGCCCGATCCCCAGCATCTCCTAAACCGGGAATGATATACCCATCTTCATTCAATTCTGGGTCCACAGCTGCAACATAAAGATCTATCTCCGGGTACATTTTTTCTATTACCGAGACTCCACACTGCGATGCGATGGCACAACAAACGATAATCCGAGTCGGACTGGATTCCTTAACTTTATCAACTAATCGGATAATTGTAGATCCGGTAGCTAACATTGGATCAACAATAATAATGGACTTATCATCAACAGGAGGTACTTTTTCGTAACTAAATTCAATTTCAAACTTTCGACCTTTTTCCTCAACCATAACTCCGCGAGTAGCCGAAACAATTCCCAAAGATGCTTCTTCAAATTGTTCTAAGAAGGCATTAGACATAGGTAACGCAGCACGAAGAATTGAAAGTATGACGATTTCTTCTTTTAGTTTTTTTGCATTTGCAGGACCCATTGGAGTTTCAATCGAGTAAGCAACGAGTGGTAGGTTTTTTGAAATTTCATAACTTAGAAAATAGCCTATTTTTTCCATATACGATCTAAACATCGAAGGAGGAGTGGCTTTATTTCGGATAATTGACAAGGCATTTTCCATTAAGCTTGACTCGACCAATTCAACTTTCATATCATTCAAAAAAGTATACCTTGATTTAAGATGCTTTTTTTTGTAACTATCCTAAGATGTTACATTAGGGATAATGATGGGATCCCCACTCAGATAGCGTTTAGCCTTCTGAGCAAGTTCAAACAGATAATCATCGTCAAAATATCGGTCACCAATATTCCTTGAAGCATTCAGATCTGAATTGAGTTTAAAACCGCAATTTTGACATTCAAAATTCGCTTTTTTGCGATTTTTTCTGCTTATAAAGCCACATGCTGAACACTTTTGAGAGGTGTATTCCGGGTTGACATAGATGATTTCAATGTTTTTTGCCGCTGCTTTGTAAGTCAGAAATATTTGAAATTGATAAAATGCCCACGAATGTAATTCTCTCAATGATCTCGATTTTCTTCGTTGTTTAGCAGTTT
>JACZSS010000639.1 GCA_022574115.1 Candidatus Heimdallarchaeota archaeon
TTCCAATTGATATCCACCTCATAAGTTCTTATTAGGTTGGGACTGTTTGGATCAATACTTGATAACTTATAAAGCCAATCTAATCACGTTAGAATTCGAATTGATTCATAACTAGGAATAACCTAGGGCAGTTAGAGTAGACTTTATTCATTCATTATACAATCATTGTGCATGTCAGAATTTTGATAAGTCAACATTTTCTTTGATTAGCTTCTCAAGTAGTTCAACTTTCAGGTTTTCATTTTTGGTAAACAGCACTTCCATATCATCAATCATTTTAGCAGTTGTAAATGTATCGTGGGGGACAAGAATCAACGGGATTTTCTTTAAATTAGCTTTAGACAAAATAATTTGGTCAGGTGGGATGATATTGTTGGTAAGCACAATTCCGGCAGTACTTGATTCAAGGGCAGCCATTATCATATCGCTTCGATCCCCGGGTGTGATAACCAGTTTATTTTTTAGGGTCCATACAGGTCTATCTACGACTTGTGCAGCAGACATAGCACCTACTAGAGTATGCTCTACAAGTTTATCAAGGCCTTCTTCTCCAGCTAATACTTTACCAGATATAGTCTCCACTAAATATTCGATTGAATATTGTGTTAATGTTTCATCTCGGGGAATTAGACCCAAGATTGGAAAACCGAATTTATCTATTAATGCTATATATGATGTTTTGAAATTCTCAATATTTTGAATTTGGGTAATAATTATTCCTTTAACATTTATATTTTCTCTAGCAACAACTTTGCTAAAATTAGCTATATCATCTACAGCGTCATTTGGAATAGATCCATTAACGATCAGAAGAATTTCTGCTGCAAGTAATTTAGATAAATTGACTGGATCCATTGATAGTGAACTTCCGGCTACCAGATTCTCTGAACCTTCGATTAGCAGAATATCTTTGTCAGCTTCAATTTGATCGGCCATCTCTTTCAATTTCTGAACAAGCTCATCCTCATTAAACACTAATCTCAGTTTTGAATAATCGAAGCCCAGAGTCAATTCTTCTGGGGGATTGGAAATACCCAACACAGTCGTGATTAATTCAGAATCAAAATCCCAAATTTTCTTTTTCTTATATTTCACTCGATTTCCAAGAGGCTTGAAATACGCAATAGACTTTTCTTTCATGAGAGCTTTAGCTAAGCCGATGATTATACTAGTCTTCCCAGCTTCTTTTCTAGATGAAGCGATCAAGATTCTTTGAGCCATTATTCGTCTTCCTCCTTTGTCGGATGTAGCAATATCCTTGCGTCCAAGCATAATACCCCTTTTCCCTTTGTGTAAGCCAAACATGGATTAATCTCAATGTCAGAAATCAGTTCTACTTCAGTGATTATTTTGCTCAATCTCAATATGACCTCAGTTAAACCTTCTATATCCTTTGGTTCTTCACCTCTAACCCCTAAAAGAAGTGGATAAGTTTGAATCTGTTTCACCATGTCGTGAGCATCCATTTTCGTTATAGGAGCCACCCTAAATTTTATGTCCTTTAGGATCTCAACATAAATCCCTCCAAGACCGAACATCACGATGGGACCAAATGTACTGTCGATTCGAGCCCCAATGATTGTTTCTGCACTATCTCTGGTATCGACCATTTCAACAATTTCTACTCCGTCGATTACCGCGTCAGATCGATACCGTAATGCCGCATTCATGATTGCTTCATAAGCATTCATTATCTCCGAATCATTTTGTAAGTCCAGGATTACGCCTCCAGCATCACTTTTGTGAATAATGTCCTTTGATGCAATTTTCATAACTACAGGAAATCCAATTTCTCCAGCTATTAAAACTGCATCCTTGATATTTTTCGCAATTTGACTTGTAGGCATCTTGATCCCAGCCAAAGTCATGAATTCCAAGGCTTCAGGAGGAAGCAAGAAAGTACGACCATCTTGTTGAACTTTTTCAGTTATTTGTCTCATCTGATCCAAATCCATCTCAAGTATGGGTTCAATAGCTTTTGACACTTGAGCTTTGAACTTCAATATTCTATAGCTTTGATATAAAGCCCCAAGACACGATACAGCTTGATAGACATCTGAATAAATTGGAATTCCTTTCGTTTTGAGGGTTAAAATCTCTCGTTCGAAACCCGATGAACCAAAGAATGAAAAGACGAGAGGTTTGGTGTTAGTTTGTCGGAGAATTAATCTTTCAACAAGCATAATGAGTTCATCGGAATTAAAAATGCCAGACTCTACACCTAAACAAACAATTGCATGAATGTTACTTTTCTTCATAGCCAGTTGAATTACATTTTCGTACACGGAGGCATTAACGCCGCCGGTAATATCTATGGGGTTTTTGGTTGAGCCAAAACTAGGGATTGTGTTGGCAAATGATTGTTTTAAATCATCCAAATTGTCATACAAGTTGAGT
>JACZSS010000056.1 GCA_022574115.1 Candidatus Heimdallarchaeota archaeon
TTCTGGAAATGTATTCATTTCAGGGGTAACAACATCTATTGATTTCCCTACCACTGCTGATGTGTTTAATCCTTCTGTGACATCTAGTTCAAATCTACATTTTGTTTCTAAACTATCTAATAATTGTAAAAACCTAACAGTATTTTGGTAAATTGCAAAAAAAAAAAATCGTTTGAGATGTGCGATTCTCTAATTGTAACATTAACTTTTATTTTTAGGTTTTGAATAATGGAAATAGTTAATGAGTGCAAAAGATAGAAAATTAGAATTCTTCATATATGACCACGCAAATCGAGAGTTTGGTCCAGTTGAAGGTGATGGACAAAAACTCACAGATATCATGCTGGGAAAGCAAGACGAAATTGGGCAAAGCCTCTCGGTTGAAGGGGTTGATGCGCTGCTAGTTTTAGACACCACAAATGAGAGATGGATCCTATCTTATTCTGATAGCTTGGGAATAGTAGGACAGAGAACCGCACGAAGACAGGCGGACACAATCGCCCGTTCAGGATATCGAATGCCAGGTGGATACACAATCAAGGGTAATTATCCAATGGATGAAATTACTGAAGTAGATCTTGGTGATTTATGGAAAACGGTTCAACAAAAGTATGTGATCAGTGATTTAGGCGGACTACAACTGGATGCTGAAACCGGAATTCCCTCACAGCTGGCTGAACGAGCTCAGAGATTAAGTGACGCAGGACATGATGATGCTTTAACTGAGGCTCGTCTAGAAAAAGAAGAAGCCGCAACTCGTCAAAGGGCTAAAGAGCGATTTGAGGGTGGAGGTAGGGCAAAAAAAGCACCCACAAACGCTGAATCTAAACCAGCAGCAACTATTGCTACCATACCAGCACCTGTTATGGAGATGAAAAAAGAAGAGGAACCACCAGACACAACGCTAACCGCAAAAAAAAAGATAACCAAGCGGAAAGTAAAGAAGAAAACAAAGAAGAAGACAAAGAAGAAAACTAAGAGAATTAGTCCTATCGCTGCTTCCGGCGCATACTTTGAGATAACATCAATTAAGCAAAATGTAATGGATGGCTCCACACAGTCCGTAGCCCGTGGTAAGCTATCAATTGATGATGATGATCCTGAAGAAAGAACCATTATTTTCGATCAGAAACATCTATCTGCTAAGGAATGGACAGAAATAGGCTTATTCCTTGCTGATAATGATGTTGTTCAGATTTCATTAATCGAAGAAAACGATATGGATTTTGCTACGAGTCTAAAAATCTAGTCGACTAGGCGTTAGAATTACACTCCTTCTTCCCTAATGTCGACTAAAACTAATTTTGAAAGTTATTTTAACAAAATCATCTGTGAATTTGTTCCTGATGCGTTGAACTCATTGCCAGATAATAGCATAACATTGACAATCACTAGCCCACCGTACTATGATGATGAACTATACATTGTGGGAGATGAAATTCCAGAATTTGGCTGGTCCAGCTATGAAGAATACCTTAGTCATTTACACCAGATGCTCGTGGAGGTTTATAGAATTACGAAACCTGGTGGAAGAGTTGCCTTAGTGCTTAGTAATAGTCCTAAAACAAATGAGGCTGATGAGATTATCGAATATTGGCCAATAATACATCATTTAGTTACGGAAGCGCTCAAAATTGGCTGGAAGTTACAAGACGAAGCAGTCTGGATAACAGATACTCCAGCCTATCCTGAAATGCCTGGATCTAAAATACCTAATATCCAACTAATTCCTCATCATGATATAGTTACTATCCTTAAAAAACCGGGAGAAATAAAATCAAAGAAAGGAAAACTGTTTACTATTCCAAGTGTCTGGAAATTGCCTAGTTCAGATCCCCATGCGAGCTACAATGAAAGTTACGGTTCGTTTCCTGATGAATTTTTGCACAGGTGTATCGAGTACTGGTCTGAAGAGGGTGATATCATATTAGATCCATATGCAGGATCTGGACAAACTATACGGGTTTCGGTCTCTCTAAATCGAATTGGAATTGGTTTTGAAGCTGACCCAAAGTGGAAATCATTATGGGAAGACTTGATCTAGAAGAGTGGATTAATATCAGACAAAATTGGATAATTCAACTAATTTTATTCCAGCTTCTTGCATTTGATGAATAGCCTCATGCACTGACTGATCGGAAATTCCTCTCGTCAAATCATAAACTACCCAAACATCGTAACCCTTGGTTACGGTATCAATTGCAGAGAAATTGACACAGTAATCTAAGGCCAATCCGCAAATGAAAATACGGTTTAGTTTGCTTGATTTTAAATATCCTTCAAGGCCAGTTTCAGTCTCTCCGTCGTTTTCTAATATAGCTGAATACGAATCAATTTTTTGATGATAACCTTTACGGATGATTAAATGGGCCAGCGATACGTCAAGCTCTTCATGGAAATTCGCCCCTTGAGATCCTTGAATACAATGATCTGGCCAGAGAATTGGACCGATTCCCTTTACTTTATCAATTGGATCAAATGGGTTTTTGCCCTGATGGGCGGAAGCAAATGACCAGTGACCAGGCGGATGCCAATCTTGGGTGAAAATTACCCGAGCGCCTGATTCTTTAAATTTCAGTCCTAAAGAGTTTACTCCTTCGATTATTTGATTACCGTCCGTAACGGCTAGTGAACCGCCTGTGAGGAAGTCATTCTGAATATCTACAATAATTAATCCATCGTTCGAGTTGATTTTAATTTTATCCCTGGCAATTAAATTATCCATTTTCGCTTAAATGGAAGTCTGATTAGTGGTATTTAGCTGATTCGAATTCTCAACAGCTTAGAATATAAATCGAATTGTATAAATTATTGATGTCTATCAAACCAGTCATTCATACGGTTTATTCGATCTATCACATGAAGTGGTTCACCCGATCGTGAGAGTTCATGTCCATCTCTTGGATAGCGCACAAACAACACTTCTTTTCCAAGTTTCTTATAAGCCGCAAACAATTCTTCTGCCTGTTCAACATTAACCCTAAAATCATTTTCTCCATGAATAATTAGCAAAGGAGTTTGAACCGATTTGGCTTTAGAAATCGGCGAATGATGCCAAAGAAGGTCATATCGCTCCCATACATCACCTTCCCATTCAAACTCTTCAAATTTTGGGATGTCGGTTGTACTCCAAAATGAAATCAAATTGTAGACACCACGCTGAGCACACGCTGCCTTGAACCGGTGATCGATTGCTATAACATTCGCAGTTTGATATCCGGCATATGATCCCCCAGTAATATAGAGACGATCCGGGTTGACCCTATCTATTAAGTGGTCGACTGCGGATAATAAATCACGAGCATCCGCTTCACCCCACTTTGATGTGATCAGTTGGGCAAATTGCTCGCCATAGCCTGAACTTCCAATTGGATTCATGGCTAAGACTGAATACCCCGCTGCCACTTGGGTTTGCCACTCATGCCACATAGTCCCAGCATTATTCCACATCACGTGTGGACCACCATGGACGGATAAGATCAGCGGAGGTTTCTGACCATTTTGATTTTCAGCTTCAAAAAACCAGTTCTGATATTTTTGACCCTCAGGATTAGTTAGCCAAAATTCTTCTGGACTCGAGATCTTGTGAGAAGTAAGATAATCTTGATTAGGATCGTAGAGCAATTCAGACCCTGCTACTGAGGTCCATTTCCAAATCGCCCATGGATGCATGGGATCAGTTGCAGTGAAATAAATCTCATTTTGATCCCCATCAAAATTGGTAATAGATGATTCCGGTTCAAACAACAGCTCAAAAATTGAGTTTTCTAAATTAAATCTGTAAATCCTAGCCTTTCCTGAATCCTCAACCAAACAAAGCCCTTCGACTGATGATGTAAAAATAGGTGCATCAGCGCTTCTATCAACAGACTCGTTGATCAGACGAAAATCCCCGGAAGCTTGTAAATGCCCAATGTATGCATTTTGACCTGCGATATTCCCTTCTTTCATGACCGAGAGTAAAATGTTTCCTCCTTCAAATGCAATCGGTTTTGACGTAACTCGATCCGGGTAGTAAAATGTCGAAAGAGTCTGCTGCTCTTTTGATAAAATGTTTATTTTTAACAGCGAGGCGGTGTCGGATAGCGCCTCTGGTTCTTCAGAAATCGTTACAAGAATGTGATCCTGATCAAACCAACCCGGGGAGGAGTAATTTCTTTCATCTTGAGTAATTCTTTCAAGGAAATCATTTTCTAAGGAATAAATGTATATTTGATTAAAAGTTCCTTTTCTAAAAAATGATGTATCTGCGCGGTACACGATATCTTCAAGAACTCTTGGATCTTGCTCTTCGAGCCTCTGGTGTTCATCTTTCATCTCCTTCTGCTCTTTTTCGTAACCGCTAGCTAAGAAATCACTTGTAGTTTTTGAATCTAGTCTCGCTTTGGCTTTGATAGCTATCTTCTTTGAATCAAAGGACCAATCAAAATCAAGCACTGGTTTTTCTAATGTGGTCGCCTGAATAGCTTCTCCGCCATTGATTTCCATTAGAAAGAGCTGTGGTTGGCCATTCCTTGATGATAGAAATGCTAGTTTTGAGTTGTCAGGTGAGATTTTCGGCAACATGTCCTTTTTGGAGCCACCGGTAAATTGCCTCCAACTACCATCTAATCTGTTAATCTGTTTGATATGTGATAAATATGTTTTGTTAACAGCATCTGGGCTTCGTTCGACAAAAAAAGCTTGGTCTTTGTTGAGCACCACCTCCTCAACAAACTTAAACTTGAGATAGTCCTCGGAAATAATTTTCTCAGACATATATTCTCATCGAGAGTGGATGAACTGTAAAATATTTTGGGCTTTATCAATTATTTAAGACTAAATCAATTTCAAATTTTGCAAACAAAATTGCAAGAACAAGCGGATTTTATTTTATGGTTCAAAGGAATCATACAATTACATGGACTACACAAACAGGGGCTTGTTTCTTGATCTTTATGAGCTTACAATGGCATTTGGCTTTTTCAAACAAGGCATGAGTAATAAAACTGCTACATTTGAGCTATTCTTCCGAAAAAATCCCTTCAATGGTGGATATACAGTCATTTGTGGAGTTGTGGAGGCTATTGAGTTTGTAAGAAATTTCGGATTTTTACAAGAAGATATAGACTACCTGTCAAAACTAGAGATGTTTGATGCTGAATTCTTGATTTACTTACAGGACCTTGAATTTGATGGTGAGATAGTGGGTGTTAGGGAAGGAACTGTTATGTTTCCTCATACACCAGTCATCCAAGTAACTGGAAACATAATTATTCTTCAATTAATTGAGACTGGACTTCTGAACATAATCAACTTTCAATCGCTAATTGCTACTAAAGCTGCGCGGATTTGTCAGGCGACACAGCGAATTGACAATGTGATGGAATTTGGTCTTCGTCGAGCCCAAGGTGACGGGGGGATAATAGGTTCAAAAGCTGCCTTCGTAGGGGGAAGTGTTTCCACATCAAATGTATATGCTGGTCGAAAATATCATCTCAAAGTTGCAGGAACTCATGGTCATTCCTGGATACAGAGCTTTCGTAGCGAACTTGAAGCGTTTAGAAAATATGCTGATATATACCCCGACAATTCAATACTATTAGTCGATACTTATAGCGTCCTTCAGAGTGGAATTCAGAATGCAATTAGAGTTGGAAGGGAACTTCAAGAAAGAGGTAGCCGTTTAGTCGGAATTAGAATTGATTCTGGGGATCTAGGTTGGTTAGCAATTCAATGTGCAAAATTGTTAGACAAAAATGATCTTGAAGACGTGAAAATTGTCTTATCCAGTGATTTAGATGAATATATTATTGAATCAATTATTCATGAAATTCAGAGTTCTAAAGACCCGAATCTAGATTCCAAGTTTAAACAAAAATTGGTTGATCGAATATTATGGGGTGTTGGGACGAGCCTAATTACGGGGTCCGGAGACGGACAGGCTGCTCTCGGAGGAGTGTATAAATTAGTAGAATTTGATGGTGACCCAGTGATGAAGATTTCAGAAAACCGAGATAAGACCACAGTTCCAGGTAAAAAGTCGTTATGGAGATTAAAAAGCAAAAATAAAAGATGGATTGCAGACGTTATCAGTAGATTTGGTGAGAATAAACCACAGGATAACGATACTATCTTTCATATTTATGACGACACAAAATTTATCACGCTGGAGGGGGTTGAAATCGAAGAATTACATCTAGATCTCCTAAAATATTATGATCATTCTGATTCGAAAGACAATAAAGCTTTGTCCGCGATCAGATTATTTGTTCGAGCGCAGCTCTTGGAGCTTGATTCAACACATAAACGATTTCTAAACCCGCACGATTACAAGATTTCTTTGACCCAAAAATTGGTAATGGAAAGAAAATATCTGATACAACAACATAAGAACACCTATCAATAGGCTAGAATAAATTTTAGCATTCACTAAAAGAAATGACGACTTTGCGCTACACAATTGGAATAGACTCAACAGATTCCCTTCAAGGGGGCTGCACGACTTGGACTATTTCACGCTTGATTGACCTGTTGAGACAGGAGGATCCAAGTCTTAAATTATTTGAATTTCCGCATCTAGTCAGACTAAATCCCAATATAAAATTAAAAACTCGTGGTAATGCCTCAGTTGCAATTTTTATTGAAACTGAATTGAACAAAGATATTTTACATAACCTCTGCCGGAAACATGTTGAATCGGACTACCTATTATTTAATGACGAAAAGGGTAAGTTCCCTGGTCTCGTGATCATTAGAGGAAAATCTGTTAATCAGAATTATTATCTAAAAGTTTTAACCGAAGTGGTTAAATCGCAAGCTATCGCAGAGCCAGACCAATATGAATATAGATGGCCAATAAACAGCATGGGGATCATTGGAGCACTTGGTGCAACGACAGCAGATTTCACATCTGATTTTACCTATGAATTAATTGCATATCGAAAGGAGGAGAACTTTGGTAAAAAACGCATATTTAATGGAGGTCTCCTTCCAGATATTGAAGAGAAATTTAAATTATTTTCTTCCTACGATTACTACGAGCAACGAGAACTGATTGCACCAAGTGGCCCTGACCCCATTTTCTGTGGAATACGGAGTGATTCTTACAGGGATTTAATTCGAATTATTCCTCTCTTGCAAATAGAAGAGGACTTGGACTCGTTTACTATATTCAAGTCGAATCAGGGGACAGGGAGACATCTACTTGAAAATCGAGTCACACTCGAAGCAGAACACGTGTTCACTAGTCTTTGTACCGTATTAACGAATCCATTGGAGTTGTCAGGTGGACATGTCAAATTTACGCTTCAACTATCAAACACAGCAGAAGCTATAGACTGTATGGTTTTTGAACCGACGAAACAGCTCAGAAATTCAGCTAGATTATTACGTAAGGGTGACTTAATTTACGCGAATGGATCGGTCAATAAAAATCTAAAATTCGGTAAGTTCATCAATCTCGAATCATTTCTCTTACTTGATTTACATCATAAAATCCACGTAAATCCAGCTTGCCCGACTTGTAAAAAGACCATGAAAAACGCGGGTGCATTCAAGGGATTTAAATGTAAAAGATGTGATTTTCACACTTACCATCGTCAGAAGGATGTTGTTTCCCGGAAATTATTTGACGGACAGCGGATCGTGGCCAGACTTTCTGCTCAACGGCATTTAGCAAGACCGATGAGAAGGTTGCACGTAAAAAATGAGAGTACTGATACCTATTGTTCAATTGAGGTTATAAGAGGTACCTTAGCTAACCTTACTTAAACAGAAAGCACTTAGTTTGAAGTTTGACAGGATTTAAACCAATTGACAGAAAAAATTCCTCAAGAACCAATTTACCGATAAACTTGAATCCATCTGCTTTCATGATCTGAATACATTGCTTGAAATCGTCATTGTAGCTGACCTGATAAGGTAACTGCTGAAAATATTTTAGTGCAGATCCATGTATTAACCGTTAATAATACAATTTTATTAAGGAACCAATTAATCTGAGTTTACAAGTCGTCTTGAGACTTGTACTGAAATTGTGATATGTGTATCATCACTGTTTGATCAATCGAGGAAGGAATCTAGACGTAAGTATGGACAGGGGGAATAAGTCGAGAAAAAGGTGTTGACAGGCGATAATATCAAGATCGATCGAATTTGTGTGGTATAATCATGAACTGTAGATACGAAGGATGGAGGTTTGATTAACTAGTTTTGGGACATGCTACTTATATTATTTGCAATGCTTTATTTATTCAAGTGATACGCTAATTAAATTAAAACTCAATTAATATCTGGGTATGCTCGAGTTTCCTAAAAGATTCTTGAATACACTACTCGTATTCATAATACGCACATCTCCTAGATCTTATAGATCTGTAGTGACTCAATTGGTCAGAACAAGACTTTGAAACTTGAATGAAATATGATGTTAAGATCTTATATTGTTTCCATACAACTGATTTAAGTTATCCGCGCGTTAGCAATACTCGCCAGAACATACATAAAAATAAGAATAGACCATAACAAAATCAATATAAGAAAAACACCTGCGATGCCCATAATAGGACTTGATGAAAATTTAATTTTACTTATTAAAAAAATCAGACCAAATATTATCATTATAATGATCACTAAAATTAGAGATAGATACAAATCCACCATGTTAAGCCAAATAAAATCTGCATAATTATCATCATAATAATTCAATTTTAACTCAAGAAGAAGGATAATAACTGAGTTGATTATTAAGAAGAAGATAGTAAATCCCGTTTTAAAAGAATAATTGGACTGAATAAGAGGTGATTTTTTCCGGCTGGATAGTGAGATTAGTATGGGACTTACAAGAGGAGTCGCAAAAAGTATAAGATACCCAATTTCTGAAGGTCCAAATAGAATAACAGTTGATGAAATGGATTCTTCCCACCTAAATGTCTGTACCACAAAAATCGATCTCTCGATTTTGATTTCATTCAATATCAAACCCTCTGCTGGCCACACCTTGATTTGAAATAACAAAATATCAATTACAAAAGCCACATAGATTAGGATACAAACTATGAAATAAGTTTTGGTCGCGTTTGTGAAAGAGTTTAGTGGCGCTTCATTGGTGCACATATCGTTCTAAATAATATTTAGTCCACGTCGATTTTAAGATAGCTACTTATCTTCTCAATATGGATACTTAATGTTCTCCTTTTTGATGATGATACACTTATTAGGTACAAAAGTGCAGGATTGCTGAGAAATGCAGATAGTCCAAATGATGATTATGATCCACAAGAATTTAAATTACAGCGGCGTAGAGTTAAGAATGGATCGGATATATCATCCAGAGATGACTTCTGGGAATTCGATGAACATAAAGTGATTGGATCGTGGTTTAAATTTGGATTTGCGAGAATAGTAACGGACCGGTTAATACTTCCCTTGAAGATCCTTGTGAGCTGAGCTCTATCTCTCGATTACATC
>JACZSS010000640.1 GCA_022574115.1 Candidatus Heimdallarchaeota archaeon
TCTGGGTGTATAGGAATCAACCATGCACAAACCATATAGTGGATTTTCGAGATCTTCAAATACAACATCTGTATCGCCGGATGATCGATAAACTGCATCACCGATGACAACCATTTCTCTCTCGTATCCTTTGGGTTGACCAAGTTCACTAAGCATTTTCTGGGCTTCTTTGATGTTTGTAGCCTGAAGTCCAATTGCAACCTTTTCTTGAGTCGCATTCGGAATGGCTGCCTCATCAATCTCCCCTGATTCCATCATAGCTAAAATACTTTTCTGAGGTCTCATTCCTAATCCGCCCATTTGACTTACACCTCCAGATTCTCTGGTATCCTTTGCAGCAACCTCAGCATCGGACACATCAATTCCTTGTGCTGCTGCTGCTTCTGCATAAGAAGGAACGCCACCAACATCTTCCTGAAATCCGATTTTAGACGGGACATCTCCCCCTTCCATTTCAAGACTTTGTTTGAAAACGGTAGATTCGTCCCCACCATCATTTACATCAATTTTATAGTGAAAACCCCATTCCTTGCGTTTTTCACCCATTGCTCTAGACCCAATAAATTTTAGACGTACAGGTGCATTTTCGCCTTTCCACAAGAAAACATACCTTTTAACGTGATCAACAATGGTGTAAACTTCATCCACCTTCGCCTCGAATCCATCGATCTTCAGTTGATCACCTTCTGCGGTTACTCTGAAATATTCTATGTCGTCCATCTTAATTCACTCTCTTGTTTCTAAATTTAACTAAACATTTTGAACTAATAACTTAGCGGTCGCAATTTGGGTGAACGATCATTACAATCAAATGAGTAATCTAGATCATTAGAACAAAATCATCTAGTGGCATTAGTTGAATCAAAATCGTGATGATTCATCGAAGTTTACATGACGTTCATCATCGATTTGTATCTCTGCAGCTTCATTATAACAAAATGTACAGTTACCGTCGTGGCATCTTTCATCATTTCCAGTATGTCCATACACTGACGAGAAAGTAAATGAACCGTGTTCCAATCCGATCGCAAGAAAACCACCACAATGAGGACAAAACGTTGCAAAAGGCCATAAATTGGCTTTTTCGGCTGCTTTAGGTCTGAGGATCAAATTTGGTAGAACTTGATCTTGACTTAATCGGATATTACAGACGATGCATCCTTCATCAACAGCATTAGTCATCAGGTTATTCTTGACTAAATTAACTAAAAAACTTATTGTTCAGAGTAAGTGGGACTCTGAGAACTCCCAAAATTTCTCTCTCAAATCATTTATTCAGGTGCAGGTGATGTCGCCTCTCAGGAAATTTACCAATTTCATTTCAAAGCATTATTGTATTCTGAGATTGATTTGTTTTACCCGATTCCACAGTCTTGAGATCAATGCTGCAGATAAGTCTTAATGAATATAACAAATTAAAAACACGATGTTTGTAATTTCAGTGTAGGTGAAGTTCCAATACATGTTAGCGCCAATGGAAAAACTGGTGGATTCATCATTTAGGACCATCTGTTACAATTATGGGGCGGATTCTACCTTCACTGAGCTGGTTCGATTTGAGGGATTGGCAAAAGGCAACAGGTCTGCAGTAAAGAGAATACAATTGCCCGATGACACTCCAACTTATATCCAATTCATGGGTAAACTTGAAAACAAGCTTGAAAAATTTTTAACTGGTTTTGAAGAGTCAAAAGGATTTTTGGGTTTCAATTTTAATTTGGGCTGTCCTTCTCAGAACTACACAAATCAGGGGGTGGGGTGTGCAATGGTCAAGCGTCCCACCAAGATGGCACGGCTGGTTGGGATAGTCCGAGACCATGGATACATGGTTAATGTAAAAATGAGGCTCGGAATGACAAGAAAAGAGAAGGAGGATAAGATTTATATTAAATTAATTGAAAAGGTTGATGCGGATTTTTTTGTGGTACATGCAAGATACCGTTCCGAATCTTATCGTAAAGAGCCAGATTGGTCTGCACTCGAGGATTGTGTGAATACGGGAAAATCAATAATCGCAAATGGAAATATTGAGTCAGTCGAAGATGTAATGCATATGCGAGAAATAGGCTGCGATGGTATCATGATTGGGCGTCCAGCTCTTATTAATCCACTAGTATTTGCAGAATTAAAAGGTATTTCAACGCCAAGTCTCGAGGAAGTATGGAAAGAGTATCTTGAACTCGTCAATACCGAAGACATGAACTACTCTAGACGATTATTGGCAATTAAGGAAAGTGATTTAAAAAATCTGAAAGGTTAATTTGTGAATTGAATGCTCTATCAATTATCAGATCTCCTCAGAAAGAAGTTCTATCAGTTTCCTGATTAACACTTTTTCATCATCCGTTATTTCATAATCTACTGCGGCAATAATACTTGCATTCGAATTTATAT
>JACZSS010000057.1 GCA_022574115.1 Candidatus Heimdallarchaeota archaeon
TAGCCGATGATTGCAGGTGGAGGGAATGGATGGTGATGGTTTGTTCATTTTTATAAGTCGATCATTGTCTATTCAGGTACTTATTCATGGATTAATCCGCGTTTAAAGATTTGTGCGTACAAACTAGATGATGACTATCGGTAAGTCAACACTGATTTTTTCTGATTACGTACTATCTAAATAGTTTTTAACCCCGCTGACGAAGTGAGATCGTGTTAATACCAGTCAGATGTTTCTCGTGCGGAACGGTTGTAGGGGATAAATACGAAGATTACAAAGCCCGAACTGCCGCAGGTGAAAGTTCAAAAGAAATACTTGATGAACTAGGACTGTACAAATATTGCTGTAGACGCATGCTCATCTCCCAAGTCGACTTAATTGACATAATTCTACCCTATAATCGATAGTAATTATCAAATTCTGAATCACAAGCTAACCAGAAGTGTGATAAATAGAAACTTGTGCATAAAAAGTACAGAATAGGAAAAAGTTGACGGATTTGCTTAGATCAAAAATCAACCAAAGTGGGACTTTCGAAGAGTGGTATTGCTTACTATCTAAGATCCGTTATAAATAATGTCAGTGATTAGATATTAAGAAGGAGATCATGGGATTCGCGCACCTACCATCGTTCTTTTACCTGTAGAAGGGTAATGAGCTTAATTATTGCAGTATTCGTTTAGAGGGTAGGTTGTGACCTTGGACTTGCTGATAATGCAATATTTTAATTTGACTAACTTTTTAGTTTTGCAGAAAATCTGATGGGATTTTTTATGTATTTTACCACGTTTCCTTCGCTAGTCTCCAGCACCCCTATTAAATCGCGGTGCACAAATTGGGGATGATTGACCACCTCGTGAAAATTTAGCACCGGTTCGACACACGTTTCCGTTCTTGAAAATATTGATATCCAATATTCCAAAGTCTTGGTTTTAACTAAATCACGAATAATCTCTTTTAGCTGGAATTCTGATTTACCTTCTGGGTCAATAGCCAATAAATGAAATAGCTTCATTCGAAATTTTGGCTCAAGAGAGCCAATTGAGAGAAATCTTCCATCATGAGTCTGGTAATAATCGTATATAGTACCCCCAGTGAGTAATCCGTTTTCCATATTTGGTAGGTTTTTGGTTGCTAGATATCTCACCAAATCAATCATTGACAATGAAATTGTTGCATCATACATCGCAATATCAATGAACTGTCCCGTACCAGTTTTTAGCAGATTAATATATGCACTGAGTACCCCTATTACTGTGTGCAGAGATCCTCCAGCTATGTCTGCAATTTGAAGATTATGCGGAACGGGGAGATAATCATTGCGTGGAGGGGGAGTGCCTGCTAGTGCTAGATAATTGATATCATGGTCTGGGGTGTTTACTAATGGTCCATCTTGTCCGAATCCAGTTATAGAACAGTAAATCAATTTATCATTGAGTTTAATTAAACTATCATAGTCTAAACCCAGTTTTTTCATAACCCCTGGTCGAAACCCTTCAATTACTACATCGTACTCCCTGACAAGTTGTTTTACTTGCTCAATCCCTGTTGAAGTTTTCAAATCGATTTCAACGACTGATTTATTTCGATGCAGAACGTGATAAACTACTGAAATTCCATCAACTTTTGGCGCAAGATTTTTTACGAGATCGATTTTTCCTGGAGCCTCAACTCGTAAAATTTTAGCACCAAGATCAGCAAGATACATGGTGGCAAATGGACCAGGTAAGAGAGTTGTAAAATCAAGAATTTTGACATCCGACAACATCATTGATTGTACTATTCTGATAATAATTTATGAAAATAAAGTTAATAAGAAGGTGAAAAGTTTAGGAAGTAAGTCTTCAAACAACAATATCGTTAATGACAATTTAAACGTGTTATTGGTAATCCTTCATCCCCTCAAGTACATCAAATATTGAACACACTTTGCAGAGTTGTAACCCCTGTGCTTTCTCTTTGAGCTGATAATAGTTCATCAAGTCTTCATGTCCCCCATTTTCTTTCATGAGTTGAATTGTATATACGTGAAATCAAGCTTCATTGGTTTAAATAATGTTTGTTCAATTCCGCTTGTCGTTTTCAAATCGACTTCGATCGTTGATTTTTTTCTATGCAGAACATGATAGATGATTGATTTTCCATCTAATTGTCGATTCAGATTCTTCACCAGATCGACTCAACCAAGAGCCTCAACTTGTAAAATATTTACACCTAGATCACCAAGATACATAGCTGCGAATGGACCCGGCAAGTGAGTCGTAAAGTCAAGAATTTTGATATCTGCCAGCATCGTTACTTTGACTAGTAGAATACTAATTTATGAAAATAAAGTTCGTAAGAGCGAAGTGTGTGACCTAATTCTTCAAACAACAAAATCGATCCGATGGATAATTATCAAATTTGAACCTGATCCGAAATGTGTTCAAGTAAGGTACATGTCAATCACACTTTTCAGAGTTGTAACTTCAATGCTCTCCCGCTCTTTTGAAAGTTGGTCACTAAGCTCTTGATATCTGGCATTTTCTTTCATTGCCGCTGTAAAGGAATTATAGTCATCCTCATCTCTATATCCCGTCATGAGAGACAAGGTATTTGGCTTATCCACATTAAGCAGCCTCCGACCACAGTAACACCGTTGTGTTTATAGAATTTTTCAAAGTTGTCAAATCGCGTGGTGTCTAGAACTTTGGACGAGTATGTAATTCTGTATAATTTGCAAAGTATAGCGCAGCTATACCACAATCAATAAAATGATTATCTAGGCAATTTAAGGTCGTGAGGACTTTGACGTCGAAAATTTCACTGCTCGATTCATCGACCTATTACTATAAACATTGAACAATCAGCACAATTGCCAGAGGTTTAGAAGAATTTATTATGGTTATCGATCGACCGATTCTTGAATTTTCAGTTGTTCCATAAGCCACTTAATTAAAGTTAGGTAGCTGATAAGTATGACTTCGTGCCACAATGGGGACAATACTTGGATTCTTTTGCGTAGCCTTGTCCACAATTTATGCAGTATTGGTTTTCATAGGTATTCACATCTTTACTGACTGGTTTTGCGGTTCTAGTTCGATTAAGGTAGTCCGGCGCGATTACATTTATTGAAGAAGTGCTCACCCCTTGAGTGGAGCTAATGTATAGAACCAAAAATATTCCAGCAAATACCCAGAAAGCAGTTTTCAATCCAAAAAAGGGCCAAAGAATAGAGATCCAGAGGGCGCAGAAGAAAATACAGCATAATGATATCACAGTTCCACTTCTGTACTGAGATCTAGATTGACCATTGTAATTATTTGCGTACATATTAATCATCGTACCTCCTGCAAAGCTGCTATTGAACAAGAATCGCATGCTACCTCATGATTTTTATTATCAATCCCATTTGCCGGTTCTGTAGAATTTTGATCAATAAATAAATTCGCTACCCTTTTACCCTTTAGAGTCAAAATGAAGGTATCGATTTTTTCATCATGAGGACGAAGCAAACCCTTACCCTCAAGGCCTCCGATTAAAAGTTGTCGAATTTCAGCCTCAGACCAGTGATTAGGAAGAGTTTCGATCGATCGAAAATGACTGAGTAAAGCATCTTCAGTCCTGTCAGTTTCATAAAGATTGATCAATACTTTGATCCAATTTTTTAGATTTAATCTCATTTTCTTAAGATCAAAAATTGTTTTACCATATTTTAGTGCTACTTCAAAAGGTAAAATATCAACTATGTCCAATTGGTTTTTTGGGATCGACTTTTCGTTTTCAAAAAATCCTATTAATGGGCATAAATCAATAGCTGCATCCCAGCTTTCCTCTTTCTTAGCACTGACAGGAGATTTTGGCATGGAAATTACATAATCTTTGTATTGAGAATAATCTGTTTGGTGAGGATCAATCACAATTTTAATCGGAGATCCTGAAATGTGATCCCTGGAGTGAATGGTAGTCTTTGCTTTGAATGTATAGGCCGCACCAAGGGCATCGATTGCACACATGGCATAACTTGTTCCAAGACCCTGTACCTCAAGTAAATAATCGGTTTGTTTGGGAGATAAGGGAAACGCACCTCTCAACTTATTTTCTTGGTCAAAACTAAGTAGTGAGAAATCTGTGCCAAATTGCTCATAATTTAAGGATTCAAACTCATCAAGTAACTCTCCTTTAATTTTCTGGTAAGGTTTCCCCCTTGCTAAATTTCTAAGAACCTTAATATGTAAATCAAAGTACTTATCTATTCGTTCTTCGTTAATCTGTAATTGTGTCATTTTTATTTTCAATTCTATCCTTATAATACTCTAATATTAGAGTATTCTAAATATATAACAATCTAATCATTTATAAATGTATACTTTGAATCCATAATTAGGAAGACCTGAACGTCATGACTGATCTCAAGCTGAAGCTCACCGAAGAGCAAATAACACAAACTATGAAGAATTTCGCAGATCCAGTTCGTATGTATATATTGTTGGAAATTCTAAGGTTACCAAATATTACGACTAACGAACTGAACAAGAAGCTCTACATTTCTGGGACAAAACTGTTTTATCATCTGAATCATTTATCAAAGAACGATCCCCCTTTAATAATCGAATCAGGAACCGAGAAAGTAACAAATCATATATCCAGGAGGAAATTTACAATTCACCCAGAAATGGGCAGGATAGGTCAAGATTTTTACAAAAACTTGAAACAATTTAAAAAGACATCAAACTTAATTTCTCTTTACATTTCAAATGCTATACTGCACCAACAAATACGTGAAGTAGAAAAATTTGCGACAGAAGAAGCAGTGGGGGATGAATCCATCCCGCAAAGATCTAAATTCCAGCAATCAATACTTGACAATCCCGTTTTCTTGATGCTCTTAGATGAGGAGTATGCACAAGAAATGAGACGAGGAATTCGAGAAGTAATGAACAAGTGCTCGATGAGATATCAAAACATGAGTCTGACTGAAGCTTTGAGACAATGTACTTTCGTCTCCGTAGCTGGAATTTATCCTATGGCGTGAAAGGGAGATTAAGTAAAGTTTCAGGATCATCGATCCTTGTTTGTATTGTCAGGTGAAAACGAATCAGTTTCGATGCTCAATAATGGACAAGATGACCAAGATATTCAATGATTTCAGAAATCATTTATTGAGTTTGATTTTAAAGATGCTTCTAAAAATCGAAGGTGTAGTTTTTGTACAGAATCTGTCGGGGATAAATTGCAAAGACTTAATCTAGAATGGAGGAATTGCGTTAAATGAGTGATATATGTGATTATTGTTTGAAATTTAGAAATTATTCTGAACTAGTATTGTCCAATTTTTATGAATATCATAGGCAAGAGCACTATATTCAACAGATCCAATCACCTTCAAAAGTATTGGAGGTTTGTGATTTCCTTCCAATCCTAGATGGATTTCGAAATCGTCAGAGTTATTTCGACATTTTAACCTTACTTCTAAGTTTTCAATCGAAGACGTGCTTCCAGTAATTGATAAGACAGACATCATTAAATCAAGAATGTTTATTTCTCGATAATCCATTGGTTCACAAAGAATCGAATTCTCAATGAACAAGCCGGATCCATATTGGTCATAAAACATACTGGACAGAATTTCGTTAAACCGGCGGACGTCAATTAAATTCACTTTGATCGATTTGATCTTTCCTATCTTCTCAAGTAGTGACAAGTCCTGGGCTAATGTAACTAGGTTACTAACGCCTTGTGAGAAGTCAGTTGGTAAATCTTCAGTTTGAATATTTTGAGAATTAGATTTTTCAGTGGGTCGATGTGTGGCACTCATAATGACATAATAAGAGTTCTATGCCTATATAAAGATGGCAGGAACAGTTGTGACCAGCAATAAATGTGGGAAGCGGATTAATAATCAATCCAAAGTTAGAGTGATCAGAGTTGTTTAATTGGGGTTTTTTTGTCATCTGTTAGAGGTGTATAATTCTTTAGCCTCTAGCAAATCGGTAAACTGATGAATGGGAGTTCTCTTTTCTTGGACTTTATAAGCCAATTGTCACATAATCCTTCATGGCAAAAACAGACACCTTGAGCCTCCTGACGGTTTTGACTATATTATTGTTGCTTTCTAGCTTGATTGTGGAGACCACTTCTGAAGGTCAATCAGATGCCAAACAAAAAAATCGTGTTAATTTCAAAGAAATGGAAACGGAGTTATTCTTGAATGGTGACAATATTATTGTGAAATTTGAAGGAAAAAATCCACATGCAAAATTCTATCTCAACAAATATAATAATTCCGAGAAAGTCTTTTACAAAATTGTCTTTAAGAGTTTGAACGAACTAGATCCTGAAGGAAAACAGGTTAATCCCTCATTGCATTCGTTTAATGCATTAGAATCACAGAATTTTTCTCATCAAGTTTTGACTGATGAAACCGAAGATACACGTGTGATTGAGGTTGCATTCGTTACTACCTTACAAATTGATGGTGTGGATGTAAAAATTAGATTTAGATTTTCTATTTATTCGTTTGAATATTTAATTACTTTGACAAATCCCAATGCCACTATGATCACGAACACGGAGACCAGTCTAACGAATGCCAACACCACGGAAGATGTGTCAACCAATGATAATTTGACAGTCACATCAATCGAGGTAGCGGAACGAGTAATAGTAAAAAGCGCCACTGAGGTTAAATTCGAAGTTGAAATCTTTAATTGGCCGTTTCTAGCCAAGACAAATTTTCTTGAACTAGATATACGACTCATATCAATTCATCAAATTAGATCAACACAAGTTGAAGATGAGGACCAAGTAACTGAAACTACAAATATCGAGAGCGTCGAAGGCGGAACACCAGACGGAGAATCAGAGAAATCGTATTTAATATTTCCTTCAACGGCATTTGTTGACAACAATGAGACATCAATCGAGTTAATATATCGTAATCAAGGAAATCAGGATCATATTTTCTTAAGATTTCCCTATTTTGAACATTCCTTGATTTACGATCCCGTTTTGGGTATTGGTTTACCCTCCAACAGTCCAAGTCTTGTAGTTTTCACGATCGCCTTAAGTGTTGGTGTGATCGTCATTTTGATGGTACGTGCAAAATTTAAGAAATAGTCAACAGAAAAACTTTTTCTGGATCAGTTTTTCGCTCAAATTTAACCAATACTAAGATTGATCCCGCATTCACTCATCCACTGGGGATATCACTGACGCTTTGCAAAGTTGTAACATCAATGCTTTCTCGATCTCCTGAGAGCTGTTCAGTCAGTTCCTGATATCTTGTATTTTCTTTCATTTCAGCAATGAATGAATTGTAATGTTCTTCGTCTTTATATCCGGTCATAAAGAACAATTCGTTTGTCTTTTCTACATTTACCCAGCCACCGACAACAGTTACACCATTTTCTTCATAAAATTTCTGAAAGTCATCAAATCTGGTATTCTCAGGTATTTTACTGCTATAGGTAATTCTGTATAATTTGAATAGCATATCGACAAATATCTCGGAATCGATAAAAGGATTGTCTCAATCATTTATCATAGTGTGAACTTTATTGCCGAAAATATCAATGGCAAACTTACCACCAAATGATGACTGAGCTAAAGCACCGTCAGTGAGACTTGCTTAATAAATGATCCAAATAATTATTGATCAATCTGAAAATTGAATATCCCTAAAATCACAAGAGAAATAATTATTTAAACTGATAGGGAGATTTGTAAATAATCCAGTTCTAGTCAATTATCCAAAAGAAAGAAATCATCAATACAACAAATGAACTTGGTGTTGTGGTTTGGGACTTCGATGGTAAATAATGAATGATAAACCCGTTTTGGATTTATTTAATCCGTAAACAGTTGTGTTAGCTAATTAATATTTGAAGCATGTTATTAGTCTAGTAAGAATATAGCGGTCTCTGGTCACGTTTGAGTAAGAGGAAATCTTTTGCTAATTCAATCTGTTATGGCAAAATTTATTCCGACTTAATCTCTCCATTATTCAATCGTATCTCTGTTCAAACACCACATATTTTTGGAACGATCATAATATAACAACTTTGATTCGCGTAATTGCCTCATTCCTTCATCAATCTCTTGCTTGCTAAATCCAGCGATTTTTTCCAGAACTACCTTTTTAGGCAAATCCATCTGATCTAGTAGCTCAAGGATTTTTCTTTGGACCGGTCTATTGATTTCCTTGATCAGTCGTTTGACGGTTCCGCTATATTCAAGCGGGAATTCTTGAACGACCCGAGATCCTTCGTCTATATCATGGAATATATGATGGACTCGTTCGAAAATAAGTTGGATGAGATCATCCAAAAACCAGAGTACTGCCCCTTTCTTCCTTCCAATTCCAATCGTATCAGGAACACCGATCACTGCCAATTCAATACTGCGCTTGTTTAGTCGTAGGCCATAATAAATAAGGTATACCTCAAAGGGTAGTAGGGTTATATGGAACCCTAACAACCCAATGATCCCTGTCTCAGTCAGCACGAGCATGTTATAAACACTAAAGCTGAATCCAACAATTCCAAGAACAATGGTTGGGATCTGAAAGGGAGGTCTTGAATGGCTGATTACGGCTATCTGATCTATCGAAATTGATTGTATATTGGATGTTTTTAACAATTTCTCCACGATTGAACGGCGCTCTATGATCACCCGTTCACTTGTGAGCATAACTAATTCGAGTTCAGTTGCTAAATACACCACATACAAGATAGGAAATATCAGGAAAAGAAACAAAAATGAAAACGAAATCGAGAATGCTACTAGGGCAATAACTCCCACTAATGATAAAAGGTATATGACTTCATCATAACTAATGATTTCGATTCCAGAAATGTATTCTTCTTCTTTTATTAGATGCCTCTGACCTACTTCCTGAAGATCGTATTTACCAAAAATAAAACCTGTTATCTTATTTCTGAAGTTTGATCTTAAGTTTTTCAAGCTGATTTTGCCTTCTTTAACGAATGCTGAAACCTGTCCAAATCTTTCATATAGGGCATTTGAATCTGACCAAAGCGAGTATAGATCTTTAAACCGTATCGTGGAATGTTTTCAAAGATCAATCTGATGAATGGAGTGATCAGACCAATCAAAATTAGCGTTAGAACCATTATCAGTAGATCGCGATAAACTGGTTCTAAAAAAATAAAGAACTCTTGTTCCTTAAAGATAAGATAGCCAAGTAGTGTAATCCCTAAAAATACCCTAGCCAGCCGATTAAGCGTTGTCCCAAACATAAATTGAAAATTTGAAACAAGCACGTGCTTTAACTCTACTTCGTTAATGGATCTCTCTGGTAAAACACCAAATAATTGTGCTACTTTCCTAGGAAGTATCTGTTCAATGAAAAAAAGTCTATTTTTGAGGATCATAAGTGTGCGATGCTTGAAAACGATATTAGTCAATAAGACGAAAGTAATAA
>JACZSS010000641.1 GCA_022574115.1 Candidatus Heimdallarchaeota archaeon
ATGGGATCTCCAGGTAATACGCGTAATAAAACAAAAACTATGGATAGCAAAAACCAAAGTAATGGAACAAATAATGCAATACGAGTTAGAATGAACTTTCTTAAAGTACTCATGTGATTTCCCTTATCCTTTCACGAACTAACTTAGGAATTATAATAAGGCATTTTGTCGTTGAGTAAAACAGTGGAGGAATTGCTTTAATTTTAGCTCATAGATCGAAGTTGGATATTTTTAGTTATCCCGTGGTTTTAATATTCGATGATCGATTTTTATTGAGATGCTAAGATTTATTCATAGTTGCTATCACAATAAGCCAGATGAGTTTCAAATTAAACAACTACAAACAATCCTTACTTCACACGAAACTTATTTTAAATTAACTAAGCTTGACGAAAGCAGATTAGAAGCTATAGATGCTAAGTATGGAGCAGAACTAACCTCATTAATGATAAATATCATAAAAATCCTCACCGAAAATCCAGGATTTAATCTCAAGGAAATTGCATTAAAATTGGATAGAGATCTGGTATATCTGATTTATACGCTCCTCATTATGGAACAAGGGTTATTAATCGAAATCAGGAGCCCTATTATAACCGATACGTGATCTATTTGATGAGATAAGGCATCCACTTCTTGGATCTCTCTAACGAATTCTAGATAATCTCGAGCTCGTCCTTCCACGTCTGCTTGACGCTTGAACTCTCGGTTGTGCCTAAATGTCGTGACACGATTAACCAAGATGCCGCTTATCACTTAAATTTCCCAAATATAACAACTAATACATCGGTTAAATTGTACGGATACAATTTTTGTAACTATCCTAAGATGCTACAATAGGGGTACTACCGATATGAACCCCACTCCAGATGCATATAGCTTCTGAAGCAAGTTGGACTTGAGTCTGCAATCCCCATCCTTCAACCGTTGTCTTCTGGTGTCAAAAGTGCCTTTCCTACATTTTGTAAGCGTGGGGGTAATTTGAAAAACGAGCAATTACTCGTTTCTAGTTGAAGCACTCATTTCATTATTTAAACTGCTTAAGATTTGGCTGTTCGTCCGTACATTCACGATCATGAAGAAAGCGGTTAAGATTTTGATTCGATGATACTATATCTTGAAAATACATACTTCTTGAATCAATGAATAGTTATTGGTATAGTTCAGTAAGAACCATTTTGTGAATTTTCGTTTTTATATAAATTTTTTACACTACAATTCAAATACATCTGAAACGTAGTGTAAAAAAATTTAATTCTTCCCACTTGATGAAATTCAATTAATCTTGGGATTTAGACTAGTTCATTCATCTTGAATATCTTTTACAAAATCAATATATTCCTTAGCCCGTCCTTCAACATCTGCTTGCCGCGCCAGCTCTTTGTTGTGTCGATAGGTGGTAACTCGATTAACCATGATCCCACTTATGACTATCAGACCTAAAACCGAAAGAGCAATATTGACGGGACTCCAAAAGCTCTCTTCTTCCGAAATATCAATTCCAATTCTGATCGTCAATTCAGATGTTAATCCAGTGACAATATCATGGGAGATCAGCCTTAGCTGATAGTAGCCACTTTTTAGAGTCGAGATATCAAGAATATAGGCGGAATTAGGATGACCACTCACTAGTTTAAGGGTGTCATCTATTCCGGGACCAGTTAATTCCAAATCGTAAGAAAATGAGGAAAAATTAGCCACAGTAAACATGTTGCTCGCAATGTATTGTCTCCATTCTAGTTCGATTGAGCCAGAAGAACTATTGAATAATTGATTCTCTGCCAAATTAATAAACAAAGGATCAGGTAAAAATCCAATCGATGAGAGTAGGTCTTTGTTGAACCGAACTGCGAGAGGATATGGATCGGACTGCTCAGATGATGAAGCTGCACTATGATCAATCTGGAACTCGTCGTTCAAGAACCCATCTGCATCCAAATCCGACGGGATGCTATTATCGTCCCAATAATTATAGATGAAATAATTGTCAGATAATTCATCAAATGCTTTGTTGACTCTCACATCAAAGAAGTTATTCCAAGCCACCACATTGTCTAACGATCTCAAATCGTGTACGGCCTTTGATAAAATCGTCACATGAGAGAACTTTGAATCATTAAATGTGTTAAATCTGATCATATTTTGCCGAGCGCCTGAAGATAGTTCAATGGCAGTATTGGTTACCTCTTCACCTTCTTGTAATCCGACAAATAGGTTGTCCGTTACTAACACCATACGAGCATCAAGTCTGATCCCACCAGAGTTAAACTCAAATCTGTTAGCCCCAATCAGGATATTAGTAGATATTATCTCCTTGTTCATCACAAAATCAATGGCGTAGAGGGACAAATGATCGCTGAGTGTATTATTCCAAATGGTTACAAAAA
>JACZSS010000058.1 GCA_022574115.1 Candidatus Heimdallarchaeota archaeon
GCCATCATGTGGAAAATGATAAATTGGGAATCCAAGCTCAGATAGGTAACGGCTTACCGCTAATTCTTTGGGAAATGTATAAATAGTTGGAGTTCCCAACAAAGCAGCCTCTCTCGACATAGTTCCACCTCCGGTTATCAACGCTCGAGCATAATATAATAGGGAAAGGGTATCGACTGATTGCTCGGGGATTACGACTCCTAATTTGAACAATTCCCGCTCTTGTTCAGGATATCTTGGAAATGCAACGATATCTAGATTACCTGCATGTAGTCGAAGATGATCTATTAACTTAGCAAAATCGGTACTACCCGGAGTCCGATCCGGAAATAAATTGCGATAGTAGGATGCTTTACTTTCTTCACATCTTATTACTACATAATTTCCTTTTCTAATTGACAAATCACGTAATACATTTTCATTTGGCTGGAAATCCTTAATCCACAAAGCTTCATCAATACCTGCAAAAGTGTAATATTTTGTGACCCCAAGTCTAGCGAAATCCTCTGATCGAATAGCATCTGAATGAACTAAAGCTGCAGCGAGAGAAATTGTCAGTCTCCCTACTGCGGTTGCATGTGGTGTGTCATTCATTTGGATTGATGGAATACCTAGCCCGAATGCGGTCCTAAATGCATCAGGGGACGGAAATGAAATGAGCAGATCTGGCTTTTCTTCATCCATTAAATTGGTTAATTTAGCAATGCGTTCAGAGCCATTGATTAACCAGCTTTTGAGATTACCACCATAGTCGCCAATCGAAAAATGTTTACGACCAACTCGATCTAAATTCTGATTAGACCGATCAATGGAATAAGGTCGTGAGGTAATAATTACTTCATGACCTCGATTCTCAAACAATTTGGCTAAGGCGTCTACGAGCAACGCTTGCTTACCAGTTAGAGAATCCATCCATATTTTCAATTTGCTAATGGGCTAATCCCTCTTGAATACTTCTGGTACCACGACCGAGCTCAATATCAGCTCCTGCTCTTTTCATAGCGAGTTCAAGTACACTAACAATCATTAACATTTCTCGAGGTCCAACTAAATTCATATGACCCACGCGGAAAATGTTGCCCTTCATCGTTCCTTCACCTCCAGCAATCATAACACCTAGCGCTAAGGAGTTGGATCTCAACACATCAACATCCACGTTCTTGGGTACATTGGTTGCAGTAACGGTGTTTGATCTATATTGTTCCTGGGCAAAAAGCTCTAATCCCAGACTTGTCATAGCATCCCTATATAATTTACCCATTAATCGATGTCTGGATATACGTTTATCAAGCCCTTCTTCCATTATTAAATTCAATGCGGCTTGGAGTCCATAAATCATATTTACAGCAGGAGTAAATGGTGTTACTCCAAGTTTTGTATCGTTAAATTGTAAAACGTCGGCATAAAATTCACTTCTTGAACCGTTGTTTCTCATTACTTCTTCTGCTTGGTCACTAAATACCATAAAAGACAGCCCTGGCGGCAAGCCATAACATTTTTGACTACCAGATACAAAGAAATCTATGTTCCATTTATCCATTTCTACAATATCCCCACCAGCTGAGGTAATGCAATCAGCCATGAGAAGTGCACCGTGGTTGTGAACAACTTTCGATATTTCATGCAGCGGATTGAGAACTCCGGTTGAGGTTTCATTGTGAGTTATGGTGACTAACGAAGTATCAGGAAAAGTGTCTAGTTTGGCCCTTACCATTTCAGGAGTTATCGCTTGTCCGTAGGGAACCTTTACGGAAGGAGAATCTCCTACAAATTTACTAGTAATGTTTTCAACACGTTCTCCAAATTTACCATTTACCAAATTTAATACTATATCGCCAGGTTTAGTCAAATTTGTAATTGCAGCATGAAGACCTAAAGATCCTGAACCCGAATGGAATTGAGGAATACGAGTTGTCTTGATGGTCTGCTGAAATTTTTCCACACAATCAGCGTAAATTTCTCTAAAATGTGAAGTTCGATGACCATATGTCCTTCGATTCATTGCCTCGTATACGAGAGGATGAACTTCTACTGGACCTGGTATTGCTAAAAAAGCCCGACCGGATGAATACACATTCAGTAGATTAATTCATTAAAATAAAAATTTGGTTTTATGTTTACAAGATTAAGAGATAAGGATCTGTTATTTCCTTATCAATTTACATGCGTCTTCCGCGTCTTCCACCTTTCCTTCTACTGCCATCATGAGGTAGTGGTGTGACATCATCAATTCGACCGATTCTCATTTTCGACCTTGCCAATGCTCTGAGCGCGGCTTGAACCCCTGGTCCAGGAGTTCTGCTTTTGTTTCCTCCTCGTGCTCTCACTCGGACGTGTAATCCGTTTAATCCTTTTCCTTTAGCTTCATCAGCTGCAGCATAGGCAGCTCGCATAGCAGCAAAAGGTGAGGGTTCTTGTCGGTCGGCTTTAACAAACTGACCACCAGTTTTTAACGAAATGGTTTCAGAACCAGTAATATCAGTAATATGAACGAATGTGTCATTATAGGAGGCAAAAATGTGGGCAATTCCCCAGACATTTTTCTTTCTTTTCTTCCTAGATGTTTTTTCAGTTGTTTCTGCTTCTACTGCAGTGTCGACTTCTTCTTCCTCGACATTCTCGACTTTTTCTTCTTCACTCATGATATTATCTCCTCCTTCTCCTGTCGTCCTTTTCCACAGTTATCTCAACTATTGAGGATTCCCGATGCAGACTTGAGGCCATAGCATGTGTTTCGTCGACAAATGGCGACCCTTTTGCATATTCAACAGTATCTTCTAATGCAATTGGAACCAAATAACCTGGAGAAGTCATCACACGTCCATTGACGGTAATATGTCTATGGGCAATGATTTGTCTAGCCTGATGGAATGTCCCAGCCAATCCTCTTTCAAAAACTCGTGTTTGAAGTCGTCGTTTGAGAATACGTTCAACATCAAGGCCTAAAATTTCGTCTGTTTCAGTATTGACTGCTATAATACCCAATTTTGTGAGTTTATCATTGAGAATTTTTTCTTTGTCTTCTCGCTCTTCTTCCTCAAGTGCTAGAAGAGATCTTGTTTGAGCTCGGAAATTGGCTAACTTTGTTCGTGCTCTCCAAAGCTCGCGCTTATTTCTCAGACCATATTTTCCTACCAATATTAGTTCTGATTCTAAGCGGGCTTTCTCATATGGGTGACCAGGTGAGGTATATTGTTTTCGTTTTTTGCGTGGATCTCCCATGATTACGTTCCCCCTTTCTTCCTGCTTACACCTAGAGCTCCTGATCTTCGGCCAGTTGCTCTGGTTCTTTGACCCCGAACTTTTAATCCTCGGGAGTGTCTTAAGCCCCTCCAAGTACGCTTACGCATCATTCGATCAATGTCTGTTTTCTTTTGTAATAATAATTCTGAACCTATGAGAAGCGAACTATCACCAGTCTCTGGGTCTTTTTGTCTGTTTAATATCCATTCAGGTAATCCTGCTGCAATTGGATCGAATAATGCTTCTTCAATTTTTTCGATCTCCTCATCACCGATATATCCAAGTAATTTGTACTCATCGACGCCTGTAGCTCTCAAAATGGCTGATGAGAGTCGGTGAGATATGCCTTGGATTTTCGCAAGTGCGTTACGAACACTCGTATCGCCCTTGAGATCAGTGGATGCAACGCGTACTAGATGTTTGAAATCTGTGCCAATGAATTCTTTCAATTTATTCACCGTTTGTTGCCTGATCAGGTGTTAGGAGCAACTCTTGATACGGATTGTTCCAATTATACCACCCCGAATAACTCAGTCTGCAACCGAATCATTACTTAAGCAAAAGTAAAATTATTATGATGATTAAAAAGGATGAAGATATCGCGGACGCTGATTTGAAATAGATTAAACTTCAGAATTTCTTCTCAAATTTGCTTATTTCGGGGAGCATTTTCTGTAGACCGTTAATTATTTCTTGTTCATCATTGCTTACATTAAAATCTTGACGAATTGTTTTTACCGAATTTTTTATGATTTGTAATTTTGCTCTAAATAATGAGTTCCGTTCCTTCGGAGTGATTTCATTATCCTCTAACGCCTTTTCCATAAGTGTTTTGTACTTTTTCATTTCATTCTCAATGCTATCAATCAGAGTTTGTTCTTCTTCAGTGATGATGCCATCCCGTTTTGCAATACCTATAATTTCATCAGTTATCAACCTCACTACATCTATCTCTTCGTTTTCCATCTAATTTCGGTTTCCCATATCCAAATATAAACTGATCTTTTTCAATTTCCATTTTAACATAATCTCGAATAGATATTGGATTCATTTAGCTCCGAAAATACAGAAAGTATTTTCAACATGGGTACTCAGAAACAAGTATGAGTATATTTTCGGATATGCGAGACGGAGTAGTAGATTGGCTGGTAAGGACCGGTTGGACCGAACCTGCCCAGTCTACGATTCTTCTTGTTATTGTATCACTAATTGTTTCATCAATTTCAGGTTTAGTTAATCGCGCAATCATTGATATGGAAAAACTGAACAATAATACTCAAGAAATGCAAGCTCATCAAAAAAGAAAAAAGAAAGCGATGGAAACTGCCGATAAGAAATTATGGATCTCTGTAAAACGAAATGAAGACAGGTTTACGGAACTTCAGAGGAGTACTATGACAACTCGTATGTTGCCTTCACTTGTGACATTTGGTCCAATTATCTTTGTCTTCACCACCCTTCGTGCCGCCTTTCAAAAACCGATAAATGTAGCACTAAATGGTGATCCCACTTGCAGTAATTCATGCGGAGTTATTGCTGTTTTACCATTCCGAGTTAGTAGAAGTATTCCTTTAATTGGTAACTGGTTCTCACCGTATGTGCAAGATGTAGCACTTTCTGTTGCTGGTTTTGGTTTTTGGTACTTCCTGAGCGCTGTCGTCGTTTCATCTTTATTACAGAGATTGTTCGGAATTAATTTAACAGGCATGCAATCACCTTTACAAGGTGGGACTCCACAAAGATAAACAAACAAAGTTATTGTTAAATTTTTCTGTCTAATCTAAATGATTAACTTTATTTCAGCCCGCGCTATCAATCCTAATTCTTTAATTAGAACCAAATTATTATTGTGATATGGTAAGGAAATCCCTCCGATCTGGGAAAAGAAAGTTAGTTAAAACACCCGGCGGACGTTATTATTTAAAGCGAATCAAGAAAAAACCAAAATATCATCATTGCGCAACTTGTACCCGTAAAACATTAGGAATGCCACGAGGTACGCGTGTGGAAATTAGAAGACTTTCTATCAGTCAAAGGACTCCTTCACGTCCCTACGGTGGTCAATTATGTTCGCCTTGTCTACGTAGACTGATGATTTCAAAACATAGAGAGTTAAATCCACCAGTTCAATAATAAAAATGAAAATTATTGCAATTGGTGGACCTCATGGATCTGGAAAGTCATCTGTTGCAAAAAGGCTAGCAGAAGATTTCGGGATGAATTTTATATCTGCAGGAGTTGTGTTTCGCTCTTTAGCAGAGGAAAGAGGACTATCTGTTGAAGAGTTATCTGAAATCGCAACAACTGAACCAAGTATTGATCGACAAATAGATTTGAGGACAAAAGAACTGGGGTCTCGGGATAATACCGTGGTGGATGCTCAATTAGCAGCATTTTTTACACCCACCGAAACAGCGATACGTATTTGCATTACCGCATCCAAAGAGACTAGATGGAAAAGAATCGCCAAACGTGATGGAAAAGGCTTTGAAAGCGCTCGGCAAGAGACGGAAACTCGAGAGAGGACTGAACGTCAGAGATTTTTGGACCTTTACTCTATTGATGTGAATGATCTATCCCAGTATGATGTTATCTTAAATACCGACCGGCTAAACGAAGAACAAACATTTGATCTCTGCAAGTCGATAGTAGAACACGCGCTGGGTGAATTTGCTTAAATTTTTACTAGTTGTGTAATGGCTCTGAAGCTAACAATGAATGGATTTTATCTCGAAGCGATCGCAATTCTACCTTTTGGTTTGAGGATAAAGGTGAGAAGAGGATTTTTTTTCTTCGATATTCGTGTAGCATCAGTTCAAGTTCTTGGCTTTTCATAAATATATAGGAGGTTTTAAGGTATATATATGTGTATTTTTGTTACCTATGTAAGGGTAACAAAATAATTTTAAGTTACGCGTGTGAGTTGAAATGTAAGATTTGGATATTGAAGTAACTATTATGGTTTGGAATCTTCTAGTCCTATTAGAATAACCTCTAACATTTTCAACTCATCTTCACTAACACCATCAGAGACTGAGGCTATATCCCATGCATCATTTAAGATTTGTTGCTTTAAACCATCAAGTGTGTCTGATTCCTCCTCAGTGATAATCCCATCGGCTTTTGCGTCATCCAGTGCTTGATCATAAACCAGTAGATTGATTTGGACAGCTTCCAATATTTCAGCTTCTTCAGGGGTTATTTTTCCGTCAGCTAAGGCAGCTTTTGTTACAGCCGCAACCACATCCTGTAGTTTTGCATCGTCAGTGTTAACCATACATTATTTAGACCCGTAGTTTCTTAAATTTGACTACCAAGCTAAGATAATAAATCGAAAATTGAAATCTGTTGTCTTATTCATCCAATTCCACAACTCTGTTCTTGGCTGAAATGATCGAACCACCAAAATACAACAAAGTAGTAAAGCTGAAAATCATTCTAGAGTTGCCCTGTAAAAAGAAAAATGTATCCGGAGATAAAAGATCTATAATAAGAAAAATTGGACCGACAAACAATCCAATTGTTATTATGATGGAAATGATCAGAGTTCTTGGCTTATGCTCTTTTGTAATGATTTGAGAGGCAAGATCTTCGAGTGTTTCTGAGGTATCCAAGTCTGACTGTTCTTTGTATTGAGTTTCTGAAGATGGGTTAACCGGTGATTCTTCCGTTGCTTCCAATTTTTTGGGTTCGGTTTGTTCTTTTACTTGTACAGGATCTCGTTTGGTGTGGTCTTTTATTTCAGGTCGTCCTGGTTTAGCTTCTTTTTGTGTTTTTACCTGTTCTAGTTTACTTTCTTCTTTTACTTCAGCTGGTTCTCGTTTGGTCTCCTTCACCGGATCACTTAGTTGTCTATCCTGTTTGGAGTTCGGAGGTTCAGAAGGTTTCTGAGGATTGAGGTGGAGATTTTTGCTATCATCCGCAGTTTCAGGGTGTGTTTTTTCCTTATCCCCAACTTCCTGTCCCTCTGAATTTTTATCGTTTTCTTCAGACATCGATAATTTAGATATAATCTGAATCAATAAAATGTTACGTACAGATATTTTTCACATTCACTAATTCTTGACATGAATTAACAATCGTCAATTAATCTAAACAAAAATATCCTTTTGAGCAAGAAGTGCTTCAGCTGTTGTCCATTCGATGCGATAATCCCGCGCCATCAGTTGAAGAGCTTTCTCTGCTTCTTGTCTGACGAAAAGATTATCATCAGTCTTGAGTGTGATTACCAGCTTTTCAACAGTCTTTGGTGAGGCAAACCATCCAAGTATTTCAGCGGCTTTTTGACGGACTTCCCAGTCTTCATCTGACGTTAACAAGTTGTAAACAACTTCGAGTGTAGATTTGTCTCTAAATTTGTGCAAAGCACGTAACATATCTTTTCGAACATAACTTTCTGGTTCGCGCTGAATTGCTTGTAATATTTCAGGAATGGCTTCCTTTGCCTTGAGATCAGCTAAAGACAAAGCTGCACTTGCCCGACCGAAATCCCAATCATCATTTTTCATGAATTCAATAAGGGCTTGCGTAGCACTTGGATCTTTAATTTTACCTAGAGATTCGACTGCTTCGTTTCGGGCATAATGAAACGAATCTTGGTTCATACATTTGATTAATGCACCTACCGCTCCTGGATTTTCCAGTAAACCTAAGGCTTCTGCGCTATCCCTACGCACAAAATCATGATCATCATGTAACATGGCTTGAATTAAAGGTTGTAGCGCCTTATCATCCCCAATATCACCTAGATCTAAGCTGGCTTTTGCTCTGTCCCAAGGATTTTCTCCGAATTCTAATGTATCAATCAACTCATCGACAGATGGCAATCGAATCAAGTTTCTGAGAAGATCTGATTACTAAATGCTTGTGATATTTGAAGTCATACTTTTCCACTAGATCAAATCTTTTGTGTGAGAAATTATTTTCATAACCAAGTTAGCTTTGAAATCACGGTATCCAGCAACCACTCCATCCTCATTTATTACAATGATGCTATTTTTGTCCGATTCGAAACCTCCCTCCGGATTCGATAAATCGTTGGCAATTACAAGGTCAGCTTTGGTTTTTACTAATTTTGCTTTGGCGCGTTTAGTTAATTCGGTTTTAGTAATGTTCCATTCAGCCTTGAATACTACTAATTTAGAATTTGGGAAATTTTTTTTAATTTGATCTGAGAGTTTTATGGTTGGGACTAGCTCAAAACTTCTCTCAGACCCACTCTTTATCTTACCTTTTGAAATCTGCTTTGCCTTGAAATCAGCCATCGCAGCGGAAAGAATTACAATAGAATCTGGATGTTTCATCAGAATTCGCAGAACTTCGTCAGTCATTTCTTGAGTAGACTGAACGTCAATTTTATCCAGTCCTCGGGGAATGTGTAAGCTGGAAGGACCCATTACAAGCTTAACCTCTGCCCCTTGTAGTTGAGCTTCCTTAGCCAGTTCGATCCCAGTTAGCCCAGAAGAGGCATTTGATATAAACCTTACTTGATCTAAATATTCTCTTGTCGGACCTCCGGTCACAATTACGTGAGATCCCACCAAGTTCTTCTCGGTTAAGACATCAACTGCCTCAAAAATGATGTCAGAGATTTCTGGGGCTTTTGCTTTACCCTCACTCATTTGAGGTTCAATTATATGAATTCCCCATCCCCTCAATGTATTTAGTCCCGCCTTGATTGCAGGTGAATTAATTAGATCTTCATGAGCGACACATAGAATCATGATCGGAATACCCTTCCCATTCAATGATGAAGCAATCAAGGTAACTGGAGTATCCGCGATACCTGCTGCCAATTTTGCGACGGTATTTGTAGTGGTCGGAGTGATGAGCATCAGGTCCACTGGATCATTCATAACCCCTGCAAGGCTTATGTGTTCAAGTTTACCGGTCACTTGCATAATCGGCTCAATTCCAGTAGCCCACCACATCAAATCCTTACCAATAAATCTAGTCGCTTCTTTGGACATTACGGGGATGACTGTTGCACCGAGTCGAATTAACTCCCGAGCAATCATCGGGGATAAAAAAGAAGCTACACTTCCCGTGACGCCTAATACAATTCTCTTTCCTTTTAATCGAGAACAGTTCGAACCAAGTATTCTAGTGCTTGGGTGTCTGAAATCAGCATTAAACAATACCTAAGTTCTAATTAGCTATCAAA
>JACZSS010000642.1 GCA_022574115.1 Candidatus Heimdallarchaeota archaeon
ACTCCCCTGTACTAGTTTTAGTTTTGATTGTAAAATCAGGGCTTCAACGTTGAGAGCAAGAAGATTTTGAATTTTAGCTACATCCACTATTTGGTCAATTATCTGTTCAACTTCGATGAATAGCGCCGGGTTATCTTCTGATTCGATTTCCAATAATAATAGTTCAGCTAAGTTTTTTAAAGTTAGAATTTTAAGGAACCAGCGTAAGTGTGGGTCATCAAGGTTTATTGCTTCTAGTAATCCCTGAGCTTGCATTTTGTCTTTCAGTCTTTTACTATTTATCAGAAGGAGGATCTTGGCTAGTTCAGAGAAATATCTAGCCTTGGGAGTTTTATCTAACTTATTAAAATTTTGTAATTGTTTTTCATATTCTTTGGCTTCTGAAATTTGGTCCAGTGCCAAGTGTGCCCGGATCAGATGAAAAAGAGGCGAAATGAAAGCATAAGCTTTTAGATTCAACTCTTCTCTTTTTCTGAGACAAACCCTGAACTCGTCAATTGCTTTTCTCATTAGACCAATTTGAAAATATGCTTGTCCCAAATTATGACCTATACCGCTCTCCAACCAAAGATTATCCAGTTCTTTGACTTTAACGTTGTTTTTATTGAGAAGCGTAATTGCATCTTTTGGTTTTCCGCGAGCTAACGAAATGTTGCTGAGACACCCATTCGCGCGTATCGTTCCTAAGGTATCCCCCACCTCATCTGCTACAAGCAGAGCTTTTTGATTATAACTGATTGCATCATTAAAATCGCCTATCAATTGATAATTGCCACCAATCAGACATTGAGTTCTTCCATCCATCAGTGAGTTATCTAGAGACTTCCAAATAAGAGAAGCTTTTTGAAAAATGGGAATTGAAAGTTCTGCAGTTTCTAATATTCCCAGTACAGTATAAGCTCGGGCGAGTTCAGCACTATTATCTAACGGCTTCAAAATTGCCAGCGCTCTTACCAAAGCAGCAATTCCATCTTTGTGACCGCTACCAACAGAACTCGATACTATACCTATCGTGGTTTCATGATATGCTGTCAAATATTCGTTATCAATGTCTTCAATCTCTTCAATTAATTTAATGCCCTCACTAGCCGTTTTCATTAACCTTGGGATTGGATCCTCTGGTCCAGCGAGCCAAAATGAGCGAGCTAAACTTAACTGCGCTAAGACAATTTCAGGTATTTTGTTTCTTGAATTTGCAATTGTCAAAGCCTTTTCTCCATTTTCTATGGCTCGTGTGTTGTGCTCCATATCTTGGTAAATTTGAGATGTTAGCATATATTTCTCGAATTCTATTTCATCCGAAAATTTTGAAATGGCAATTAAAGCCTCGGAGTATTCTCCTTTATCAATCAAGTCAATGGTTTCAGCTGTCTGATTATTACGAAGAATAGTGAGTCACCAAAATTTTTCTTAGATTCGTTATTTTCTCTAACTTTATTAATTTTAAACACATTGTTGGATTTTGGTTGAATTTTGTTATTTTGGTGCGATCTAATTCCTGTAAGAATTTACCACATTCGCTTAGCTAAAATTATCAAATCTTAACTATTATAAATATATTAAACTATAATTTTATGTTTAAACCGTACATCCACACTGACTAGGAATAATGCAAATAAGTTCGGACATCCTAACTTTTTGTTCGTATAACCGAACTTTTTTGATTTTTCGATTGATCTATTGTTATGATATATCAACATTATCCATTAGTTTATATGATCGATGCCCCTACCATGTATTTGAAGACTGAACCGAAAGTTGTAGTCTTACATTGGTGACATAATGGTCTTATTTTCGCTAGCAGCCTTTTTTATAACTTTGCGGGAGACAATGGAAGCCGCATTGATCATAGGAATTCTATTGGCATATTTAGCTAAAACTGGGAATGATCAATTCAAGAAAGATATTTGGATTGGTACCGTCCTCGCTATCATTGCCTCGATCGTCTCTGCAATTGCTTTTGAAGTGTTCAGAGGTGGATTTGAAGGTGATGATGAAAAGATATTCGAGGGAATTGTAATGATTCTTGCTGCGGCAGTTCTCACATGGATGATAGTATGGATGATCTCCCATAGCAGAACTCTCAAGTTTGAACTTGAGGAAAAAACCAAAATTGCGGTTTCAGAGAACAAAAAGTATGCAATGGTCGGTATAGCATTCATCTCAGTATTTCGTGAAGGAATAGAAACAGTTCTATTTTTGGCCACCATATTAGAGGGTGAAGGCGTTGTCGCAGGACTCTCCGGAGCTTTAACTGGAATTCTTGTGGCTTCGGTACTTGCAGTTCTGTTATTCCAGGGAAGTATAAATCTTGATCTGAGAAAATTCTTTAACATCACAAGCGTTGTGTTAATTTTATTTGCCGCCGGACTTTTCGCC
>JACZSS010000643.1 GCA_022574115.1 Candidatus Heimdallarchaeota archaeon
TTCCCAAGAACTTTGGATCGTGTACAGTTTTGCAGTGAGTGCCGAGGTGGCAGTATTTGTTTTCAGTCCTGCTTGGTTGAAGTTTTTTATAACCTCTGTTAGTGTTTCAGCATCATAGGCAATTTGTTCTCTTCCTGTTATCGAGGGAATAATCCCTTCCAAGACCATCCGTCCGATTATTTCCTCGGGGCTCTTATCTGTATGAGATTCGAGTAATGTTTTTAGTTCCGCGATTTGCCTGTCATCTAGCAAATCATATGTCGAATCCTTTCCGGTTAGCGGATTACTCGCTGACGTCTGTGGGATCTTTGATGCCACAATCTTCTTCTTTGCACGCTTACCCTGCTTCATGCGCTTCCTAGATCGATCTATCTTCTTAGCCTTTATAGTTGGTATTTCAGAGCTACCCTCTTTTTTTTTGGGTTTGATGATATTTCTACTCCGACTGATCTTTCCGATGTTAGCCCGCTCTATCTTCTGAAAATCGGAAGGATCCTCATTTGGAGAAATTGGCACATTTGAGGGAGTCTCTGGGATAGCTGCACCGGATAGTAATCTTCTTACATAATGTCGTAATGTCTCGATGTAAAAATCGCCGTCTAGATTGGCCGTCACAAAATTATGAATGTCCATATTCTCGATAAATGGGTATTTGAGGTACATTGAGGGATGGATCAGATCCATATCAGTGGTCGGATCAAGCTCAAGCTTGCAGATCAGGTAGATAAAGGGTATCAGGTGCTGATAATCATCATAAGCGTAATTCTCCATCACCCGTATAGCAGTGATGAGTAATTTGCCATCGGTTGTTTTTCTCAGCAATTTGCGTAGTCTTCTTAAATCAGACTCACTCTTGAAAAGATCTTTAGGCTTGTCCCTCATGAGCTTTAATAGACTGATGGCACTCTTTCGTGATCTTGAGGAATTCAGGGCAGGCTTAATCTCGAAGAGGATTGCTGAGTCGATGGACCAGTTAAGATCAAATAGTCCCTCGGTCACGATCGCATACCTCCGTAATTTCTTGGTTGAGATGTGAAGTGGTAGTGGTATGTTAAGGACAAAATCGCTCAGTTGCTCAAAATTGGCCAGTTTGTCGATTTCAGCACCTCTCCAGAGTTTAAATTGTATCAGGTTGAGTAGAATTGCCTCATCCAGAGTGTATTCAGCCGTTGGTGTCGCTGGTACTGGGATAGATTCATATCGGTATTTATCTCCAAAAGGCACCCATCCCCCAACTCCATCAGGTGATGACTCTTCGGTCAAATCAAGTGGACCCAGGTTGGTTGGTCGCTGGTTAAGTGGTATCACAAAGGGGCTGGTGGTGACTAACGGACCAAGATGGTATTTACGGACTGTATCTGTCACAAAAGATTCATCTATCACGGAATAATTGATCTGGTCTGATTGCTGATTCTTGGATTGTGCCGCGCTACTGACGGCTTTTGAGCTTGCAGTTGGAATGCTCATAACAGCCTGCTTGATGACATCATCCGAGACCTTCTTTGTGTGCGGTACCACTCCATCAATAAATTTGTCAACCGTACGCTCCTCTTCAGTATCAACTAGTTTATCGGTAAAAGTGTCGATGTTAGCTGCCTCATTGAATTTCTCTTTTGCGGCCATGATATCCTTGATCGTATGGTCTTTGGATGCCTGCTTTTCATCGACCTGATCATCGTTATCAGTGTCATGTACATCGGTTAACTCCGCAAACCTGATAGCGTAGTCAACATAATTCTCAACTTCCTCACGGACCTCCTTTTCATGCAATTCCTGTTCAGTCGGCGCATCCACCTTCTCTGTCTGATCAACTGGTCTGAGTGGCTCTTCTTCCAGATACTCATCATATTCCTCCTCCGTCATCCTGCTGGCATCTAAATTGATCTGTACGGGTGCAGCAGCTACTTCTTTCTCACCAAAATCATCTTTGGTCAGTTCGGTGATAATATTTGAGAAGTCACTGATGATTCTACCTGTATACACAGTCAGGTCATACAAGGAGTAATTGTCAACCTTGGCTTCCTCATATGCCTGCGCAATAACTCCAATCATCTTCCGGAAGGCCGCTGAGATCCGGTTACCCTGTTGGTCATTCTTCTATTCATACCAGGATACAATAATTTGGCCAGATTCTCCTCCAATATATCCTCCTCATCATCTTCAATCAGACCCGAAACTCCATCAAGTACGTCCTCTTGCAAGTAATCAGAGGCAAAATTATGCTGCATCACTGTAGTGTAAGCCCGGTCTACGGTCACAATGACCTCATTGAACATGCTGTACTGCGCCAATTTATGACGAGCCAATATCTGAGATTGAATGATACTCTTGTGGGTATCCATTAGCACCATGCTAAGACTCTGGAAGTAGTCTGGAAGT
>JACZSS010000059.1 GCA_022574115.1 Candidatus Heimdallarchaeota archaeon
GAAAGAAGACTGCTCGAGAAAGAATTAACATTTTGCTGGATGACCAATCATTTCAGGAAACTGATAAGTTTGTAATACATCGGACAGTTGATTTTGACCTTGAAAATAAGAAATTTTTGGGTGACGGAGTAGTAACTGGATACGGTACAATTCAGGGAAAATCTGTAGTCCTTTTCTCGCAAGACTTCACAGTATTTGGAGGTTCATTGGGAGAGATGTATGGCAAAAAGATCACAAAAATAATGGATTTTGCAATGAAAAATGGTTGCCCCATTATTGGTTTGAATGATTCTGGTGGAGCCAGAATTCAGGAGGGCGTAGCATCACTAGCCGGATATGGTGATATATTTCACGCCAACGTACAAGCCTCGGGTATAGTGCCCCAAATATCCGTAATTATGGGACCATGCGCAGGAGGAGCAGTCTATTCACCCGCAGTAACCGATTTCATAATAATGGTAGACCAGACCAGTCATATGTTTATCACAGGACCTGAAGTTGTGAAAAGTGTCACCGGTGAAGACATCTCATTTGACGACCTTGGTGGGTCTAGGACCCACACACAAACTAGTGGGGTCGCTCAATTTAGAGCAGAAAGTGAAGAACAGGCTTTGGCTATAGTTCATAAATTATTGGAGTATATTCCCCAAAATAATCTTGAGTTTATTGCCAAGCGGCAGAGCATTGAGCCAGATGTGGATAAAAGTATACTAAGGAGCATTCTGCCGTCAAACTCTAACGAGGCCTATGATACTCGTGATGTAATAAAAGCGGTGGTTGACAAAAATTCCTTTTTTGAGGTGCACAAGGATTTTGCGACCAATATCGTTGTTGGTTTCGGATTTTTAGGAGGAGCCAGTATTGGCATAGTTGCAAATCAACCTAGTTCAATGGCTGGAGTCATAGATATAGACGCTTCTGATAAAGCAGCTAGATTTATCAGATTTTGTGATGCTTTTAATATTCCACTCGTCACATTTGTTGATGTTCCGGGTTTCCTTCCAGGCTCGAATCAAGAGCATCGAGGCATTATTCGGCATGGAGCAAAATTGTTATTTGCTTATTCAGAAGCATCTGTTGCCAAATTGACCGTAATTCTTCGAAAAGACTATGGTGGTGCCTATGACGTAATGTGTTCTCGTCATCTTGGAGCGGATCATGTTTTTGCATGGCCTATGGCACAAATTGCTGTAATGGGATCAGAGGGTGCAGTAAATATCATTTATCGAAAAGATCTTGCTAAGGCAAAAAATCCAGACACCCAGAGAAAAGAGTTTGCTGATAAATATCAGGAAAAATTTGGAAATCCATATATTGCAGCAGAATTAGGATTAATCGATTCTGTGATTTATCCTGAAGATACTCGAGAAAGTCTTTTGAAGGCCCTCAAACAGTGCGAAAACAAACGTTTACTTCGTCCAAAAAGAAAACATGGTAACATGCCCGTATAGAATTACTCTTCGAAGCGATCGAAAAAACAATAGCTTTTAGTAATTAAGAATTTACCCTGATCTTAGGATTCAAGGAATATGGCTGATGTTGATAAACTAATCTCGACTTTCAGTGCTCTAAACATTGCCAAATTCGACAAAGATAAGCTTATGTCACTGGATCTGAGCGATCAGGGAATTATTACCCTTCCCAAGGAACTTTTCAGTTTATCTAATCTTCTTATCTTAAATTTAAAGGGAAATAGACTAAATTCGATTCCAAAAAACATTGAAAAACTCAGCAATCTCGAATTTTTGGACCTGAGTAATAATGAAATTGTAGATGTTCCCGACAAGCTTGGTAAGCTATCAAAGTTGAAAACTCTTAGATTACATAATAATAATATCATTGGGTTACCAGACGCTATCGGTAACCTAAAGGATTTACTCGAAATCACGATTTATCAAAATCCAATACAAGAATTACCTCATCAATTTGGAAATTTAACGCAATTAAAAAATCTGAATCTAGAGAACTGTGAATTAACTTCCTTGCCTGAATCTATCGAAAATTTGACAAACTTAGAGACTGTAAATCTTGCCAAAAATAAATTGGTGGTGTTTCCTGAGATATTAGCATTTGGGGCACCAATACGAAAGCTTGAGTTACAAGAAAATATGATTAAACAAATTCCGAAAACTGTTTCGAGAATGTCTAAGCTCCAATATCTGAATCTAAATTACAATCATCTTTCTGATCTCCCCCTTGAGATTTCAAAATTAGGGAGTTGAGACATTTATCAGTCTTCAAAAACCGTTTATCATCTGTTCCTGTCGAAATAGGGATGTTGAATAAAATGGAATATTTAAATCTGGGAGAAAATCAATTGGAGCAAATTCCCAATTCTATTTCAAACATGAAGAAATTGCAAACCTTGCTCCTTCATCGAAATAAACTAGTTGAGCTACCTGAAGAAATCGTTAAGCTGATCCAACTAAAGGAATTATGGATAATAGGAAACAAGTATTCAAGAAACGAATCAAAAAACCCATTGGCAAAGCTTCGAGATCAAATTAGCATCATTAATCCTTTAAGTGATAAACGACACTATCTTTCATCTGAGATAGACCAGTGGTTGAGAATTCTTGAAAAAAATGGATGTAATATTGATGGTTTCAATCCTTCGATCTAGTTTCCAGTAAACTTTGCCTTTCGTTTTTCAATAAACGCAGTCATCCCTTCTCGGAGATCCTTCGTGCCAAAACAGTTAACGGCCTCATTCAGTTCAATTTCTAATCCAGAAGTCATTGGTACATTCAATGCAGCTTGAATTGCGATTTTTGCACCCCCTATAGCGACGGGAGCTAGTTTGAGCAATGAATTGAGCATCGAATCGACTGCAGCATCAAGTTGATCGTCTTTGACTACCTTTGCGATTATCCCGCGTTCATATGCAATCGTTGCGTTAATCCGCTCTCCTGTCAAAATCATCAGTTTGGCCATACTCTCTCCCACAATTCGAGTCAAACGCTGTGTTCCACCAGCAGATGGAATCAGACCAAGCGACACCTCTGGTAAGCCGACCACAGATTTTTCTGTAGCGATTCTGATGTCACAGGCCAGCGCCAGTTCGAGTCCACCTCCAAGAGCATATCCATTGATCGCAGCAATCACCGGCACTCTAAGTCGTTCTATACGGTTGAAGAGTTGCTGAAGTCTGCGAAGATAACTTCTCGCTTCAGACGGAGTCATTTTGACCATTTCAGTAATGTCTGCACCAGCAACGAAAGCCCGATCACCGCTCCCAGTAATTACTAAAGCTCTAAGTAATGACGCTGAACTTTCAATTTGATCCAGTGCAGCTTGTAAATCCTTCACTACGGCTTTGCTCAATGCATTCAACAATTCTGGCTGATTAAATCGCAATGTCGCAACGTCTTCTCTAGGTGAATCAAAGATTAACTCCAATGTCTCGAATTTGACCATTTAATCATAGAAACTAATTTCAATATAAAAAATTCAAAATAGTGCCATTTGGAAAAGATCACTGAAATTTGGTACTGTGGATCTCAATAATCCTGAATCGACATATTCTTCTAATCCCTGAATATTTATGAGATTCTGTCCAATTATGAAACGAATTATTATTTTGTATTTGCTAACTTGAGGTTTATGAAAGAAATTAAGACGGTGGCCGTTATTGGAGCTGGTCAAATGGGAGCCGGAATCGGACTAATCTCGGCCTTTTACGGCTTTAAAGTCGTACTGAATGACATAAATCAACAATTCATTGACAGAGGAATGAAGCAAAACGAAAAATGGATTGAACGGCAGGTGGAAAAAAATAGGTTTGACGAAAGCAAAGCGAATTTGATCAGATCTAAACTAATTGGGATTCTTTCTTTAGAAGAAGCGGTAAGCGATGCTGATCTCGTAATTGAAGCTATCATCGAAAATCAAGAGATAAAAAACAACACTTGGAAAATAATCGGAGAAAACGCTCCTGAGTATACTCTTTTTGGGAGTAATACATCATCTTTGTCTATCACGGAAATGGGAAAACATTCTGGTCGACCAACTCAATTTCTGGGAACTCATTTTTTCAATCCACCAGTAATTATGAAGATTATTGAATTTATCAAAGGATATGAAACCACTGATGAAACATTAAACGCATTGGTTGGCTACGGCCAGACAATGGAGATGAATACAGTCATAGCGACCGAAGCTCCTGGCTTCATTGTTAATAGATTGATGATCCCCCAGCTAAACGAAGCATATTTTGCACTCATGGAGGGAGTCGCAACCGCGGACGACATTGACATCGCTATGAAATTTGGATTAAATCATCCTATGGGTCCTTTAGCACTTTCCGATTTTATTGGACTCGACACCATCTTGTACATTGCTGAATATCTTCATCGAGAATTAGGGGAAAAATTTAGACCCTGTCCTTTACTTGTCAAAATGGTACGAGCAGGAAAACTAGGGAAGAAATCTGGTGAAGGGTTTTACAAATACTGACTTTTTCTTTTTTTTGATTTTATAGTTTGGTTGTAGATTAAAGATATGATAATGATATTCCAATAGATATTTGATTCAAACGTCGTAGATCTAGTGTCATCTCGATTCGGATTTTCTGCTGGGGTTATTGTTGAAGAGAAGAGATTCTGAGTGGGATCAACAGATAAATTTGGGGAAATTTCATCACTTATGAATATTCGTTGGAATTTAAATGATGCTGAGGATATTAAGGTCATGTTTACATCAGTGCTTACTGCGTCTACAGTGATTTCATACCATTCATTCTCACGCGGTAAATTCAACCAGTCATACTGAATGTCTTTAAGTCCTGAAGTGATCAGAATCTCTATCTCTGTATTTTCCACCGAATAATATAAATCGTAATGTATATCGTTCCCTTTGCTATCGATTGCAGAAAACCATCGGAGTTGAATTGAAGTAGTTGACAGAACTGACGCTGGTAAATCAGTTGAATTTACAACTGCTAGTAACTTATGAAACGGACTATTGTAATGTGGTTTGACGCGAGGAGATAAATCAGAATTACCGAAATTCTGATTAAAGATCGTATATGGTTCATCAGCAATACCATCATCATCCAGATCAATATGGATACCATCTGAATAATAGTTGTTTTCAAAAAACAAGTTTCCCGTATCATCTGTGGCTTGGTAATATGTTAATGGAATCCCGTTTTGGATGAAATCGTTGTGCTTAATTTGATTCCCAGTCGAATCCAAATAAGCTATTAAACCGATTCTTTTATTGCGATAGACGCTGTTATTGTAAATTGTGGTCCTTGAAGCCGCATGGTTAATTTCAATACCTTTGGAATTTTCATACACTAAATTTTCAAAGATATCTGCAGAATCTGTTCGAAATAAATCAATACCAGTGGGACTAGCATAAATCGCATTTCTGCTGATTGAGATGTCGCGTGTTGATTCTCCTGCTCTAATACCTCCAAAACCATTAGAATATATTATGTTCTCGCTGAAAACTAATCGGGACCCACCATTTTCTGCCTCAATGCCAAAATTTCCATTTTCAGATATCGTGTTGTTTTCAACCACGATATTATGCGATCCATTGAGGTAAACACCATTGTATCCATTTGCTTGAATCACATTGTCTTGGATCACAACATTAGCCACATCAGAGAGTAAAATGCCACTACTTGAAGTTCCACCCCCGAATATAAGATTATTCTGAATCGTAAAACTTAGACTTACCCCTATTATGTGGATGATTGGTTCTCCTGAAACAATATTTGTGAAGGTTAGGTTTTCTATGATAAAGGGATCATTCGTAAAACCAGAGCCAATAAATTCTCGATTAAAAAAGTCAGAGTTGCCTATTATTAAAATTGGGTCATGACTTATTAGTTGGCCTGCACTAATTGTATCAACTGTTGACTGATTACCGGTGCCGATATCAGTTGGGATTAAGATAAGGCTGATAATGATTACGTACCATATCAGTCTCATCTTCATTATCTAAACAGATGTTAGAACAGATTTAAGTTTTATTTCAGTTGGTATGAACAACTAGATCATTAGTAGTTGTGGCGAGCCGATTTGATCTGAAATCTAGGAGAGAACTCGATTGTTCTTCACGATCTCAAGGTTTTTCCATTTGTTCCCTAAACCAACAAAGTTGCTAGCTTTGCTGTGAGCGAAGTAAAGAGCTGCAAGTCCATAGATTATGTGGTCGTCTAGTATGGGGTTATGATCAGTTTCTTGTATGAAAGGTAGCACTGCTAAATACAGGAAACCCATTAACATCGCCCCTCCATAACCTGCAATTCTCATGGCGATACCAAGGATAAAAGCCGTTCCGACGGCAAATAGCCCCAGCATGAATAATATGTCGACCACGCCAATTTGATTTGGTCCATTGCTTGACATGTTAGCAAAGAGATGGCCAAACCAAGTACCAGTCCCAAAGTTAAGGAAACCATAAGTCGGTGAGTTACCATAGATCATAGCCTTTGAGGAACGGGTAGTGTATCCCAATCCGAACATCTTATCTAAAAATGGCCAAAGAAATATCCAGCCAAGTGCAATTCGTAGTAATCCCAGAAAATAGTTTGAAGCGTTTTTAGTGTTCAATTTTTTCACCTTGTTGAAGTTACTTATTAATTTATAGTAATTAGTAACTATCATATAGTATATTTTGTTTTTTCATATATAAACTAACAGATGAAACATGGCACATCACACATATTAACTCCAATATTATAGCATTCATACAAATTATTCAACTAATATTGTATTAACGGGTTGTTAGGATTCATATAATAAGCATTTTATCTTATTCTCAGCAGACTGACGCTATAATGAAAGTAAAGGTGTCATAATCGCAATTATATCTCCATATTTTCGGATATATGATCATAATAGGACTCAATATTGGACGTATTAAACTTCTACATTAATGGTAATAATATTTCTCCATTTCAATATTCGATCAGTAACCTTCTAATTCATAAAGCTAAAACCCGACATAATGCTTGACACCTCCCTATTGGCAAAAAATCGAGATGAAACGATCGCTGTTAGGCAATTCGTAGAAGGGGTCTTAAAGAGCGCAGAGATGGGAGGTATATCGGTTATTATTGATGTATTTAGGGCATCAAACACCATATTAGCTTTGGTTGATGCCGGAGCTCGCGTGACACCGGTAGAGACTATTGGGGAAGCAATGCTTTTCCCCGATCACATTAAAGTGGGTGAAAAAGACGGTAAGAAATACCAATTATTTGACTTTGACAATAGTCCAGTTGCCATAGACAAACAAAAGGAATTATTTGCAGGCAAAAAAGTGGTAGTAAGATCTACAAATGGCACGAAAGGAATTGTTAACGCCTTGGGGTCTGAGGCTATACTTATAACGACATTTCGAAATCTTAGTTCAACTGTTGATTATTGTTTACAAAAATATGATGCTGGATACCCAATTTCATTCATTGCTATGGGGTCTAGGGGTAGACCGCGGATTGAAGATGTTTATTGCGCCAAGATGTGTTATTATGAAATACTGGAGAAAATTGATCCAGAAGATAAATCACTCAAATCTATGGATAATCCCTGGAATGGAAATTGGATACAAGACATTAAGGATAAAAGATTTAACACGGATGATCATCGAAAAATTGATTGGGAGTACGCTCTGGTCTTGAACACCACTAATACAGTCCTATTGTTCAATCAAGTGACCTTTGAAATCGGGAAGTGAATACCGGCCTCGATCAAGTTTTAGATTCTTTAGACGTTATTTGGCCAGCAACTTGTTCATTTTGACTAGGGTTTTTCTCTTTGTCATTTTCATCATTTAATCTAATTGTTTCAGCGGTTTTTTGAGAAGAAACTCCCTTTGTTACTTCTACAGTGGCAATACGATTACCTTCCATTTTTAAAATCTTAAATGAATAAGTATCGATGTCTAAAACGGATCCTTCAGTTGGTACAGATTCAACATTTTCGAGGATGAATCCCGCGAGGGTCATTGAATCAAGAGCCACAAGATCAATATTGAATGCAGCGTTAAACTCATCTAGAATTATATTTGCACTAACCGTAATTGTTTGATCAGTGATATTTTGGATATAGCGAGAATCCAGATCATCAAATTCGTCATCTATTTCACCAAATATTTCCTCAATAATATCCTCAATAGTCACTAAACCTTCAACAGACCCAAATTCATCAATAACAACTGCCACATGAGATCGTCGTTTCTGCATTTTACGAAATAACACATCTAATAACATTCCTTCATGTATAGTAACCACGTTTCTCAGAAGTGATCTCAATTTTGATTCAGGTTTTGAAAAATAGGTATTCATGATATCTTTAATATGTACGAAACCAACTAATTGATCGAGTTCCTTTTCAAATACTGGAAATCTTGAAAATCCGGTTTCAGCCGCTGTTTTTAATATGGTTTGTAAATCTGTATTGATGTCAAAACCTATGATTTTATACCGAGGAGTCAAAATTTCTTTCACAGGCCGATCTGTGAAGCTAAGCGTCCGTTCGATTAACTGATACTCAGTAGCATCAATTTCTCCTTCTTCTTTGCTAGTGGCAATAATTACCTTAAGTTCATCTTCAGAGTACACCTCCTTGTACACAACCTTCACAGGATTGAGTCTAAACAATTTAAGAATGGCAAATGATGTCCATCGAAATAAATGGGTTAAAGGGGACACAAACTTTCCGTAAAAATATGTGAATGGGGATATATAACGTGATATTTTCTCAATTTTTTCCGTGGTTAACGTTTTTGGGGCTATCTCACCAAAAATAGAATATAAGAAGAGTATAATGAAAAAGCCTAAAATAAGCGAGGATAATTCTACCGTAGACGCAGATATTGAGATATTCAAAGCGTCAATTAAGGTTTCAACAAAGGGTCTAAAAAATTTTTGGCCTAAAAATCCGAAGGCCAAGGTAGTTGCAGTTATCCCTATTTGAAGGCCATTGATGTACAGATTGAGATTAGCCATTATGTTTTTCAAATATTTGCTTCCAAACCCGCCTTCATCTATTAATAATGTAAGTCGAGCTCTGGAGAGTCTCAAGAGCGAGAACTCTGAAACAACAAACAAAGCATTGACGAGTAAAAGTAAGACGAGTATCGAAAAATCAACAATGGTTGGCATGTAAGCGAAATTTTCTCCAAAAGTCCAAGGATCTGCTTCTAATTTATGATCAGTAAATTACACTCAAAAAGATTCTTCATCGAGTCCGTAATTTTATTCAAGTAATAAGAGAGATGTGAAAAACACTAGTCGAGAGGTAAATAGAAGTAGGTCCAATCTGCTTTGTACAAATGAAAATTGCTCTAATAAAGAAATTGTAGTGCTAATTTTAGGGAAATATTAACTATGTTTTTAATTTATGATTTTCAGTAAAAGTTAATAATACT
>JACZSS010000060.1 GCA_022574115.1 Candidatus Heimdallarchaeota archaeon
ATCGTTGTAATAGTATCTGGTGTCGTAGTAACGTCCTCATGTGTAACTAAGGTAAAGGGACCTTGAATAACGTCGATTACCAAGTTATCTTGAGTATCAAGGCTCTCAGCTTCTAATTTAAGATAGTAAACGGACCCTATTTGCAACATATCAGTAGTCCATGAAAAGAGTGTCTGTGTCAGGGACGAGCCCAGCAGGAACCAAGATGTTCCGCCATCTTGCGAATAATACAGTGAATAAGTGACTTCATAGTTTTGACTATCAACTACCGGCAACCATTCAACCGTTACTATACCCGAAATTTCACTATTTGCTATTGGAGAGGTAATAATGATTGTAGATAAAGTGTGTAGGGGATTAACAACACTGAAAACACTGGCTGAAATACCTACGGACATTACTCCAAATTCATCGATTGCGATAACTTTAAGCAAGTAAGCGTTTGTGCTTTCATCTGCTCTTGTATCCCATGTAAAAGAAGTTTGGACGATATTTTCTCCCAAGACAGTCCAGGTAGATCCGTCATTCGATGAATAAAGAAGTGTATAGCTTACGTCATGATTGTAATTATCAACACCCCCCTCCCAGCTAACAGTTATAGCATCAAGTAGGCTTTCACCACCAACTGGCGTAATTATTATTGGATTACTCAAGGAATGAGGAGAAACCAAAGGTTCTGGGTCAAATCCTCCTATTGAGCCATCAAAACCGTATGAACCAATACCTTCCCAATCATCATAATAATTCATGGAAAACACATTCCCAGAACTGTAGTAACCCACACTTACCTGCAAAAACCCACCATAAGAAGCCCAATTATTACCAAATAAATTATTCAGATTGAAGTTATTGTTCACCGAGAAGATCAACCAGATGCCATGGCCAAATGAGTTTAAGATATCATTCCCCGTAATCAAAGAATTTTCCATCCAGCCCGCGATTCCGTAACCCCAGCTGTTATTAATTAGATTTGAAGAAATCTGTAAATCGGAAGATTGTTCAAAAAAAATCCCATAAAAGCTACTGTTTATTTTATTAAGGTTTATGGTGGCTCCGGCTAATAAATACCCTTGAATTCCGGTATAACCATTTGAATTTATAAAATTCCCCTCTATATGAGCTTCTTGCGTCCTCTCCAATGCAATTCCGCCATCACTTCGACTACCACCCCCAGAGAGATTATTTGATAAAATTTCGTTTCCTATTATTCTAATATTGACCGAATCTGCAACATAAACACCTGTATCCGAGTTATTAAAGAGATAATTATTTGTTACTTCTACCGTATCTGAAAAAAGGACGTGTACGCCTATATTCGCGTTGGATACCCGATTGTCGTAGATTCTAACATTTGTGCTTGAGAATACACTAATTCCAGACTGAGAAGTCTCAAATATTTGAGAAGTAATTTCAATGTTCGTACTGTTGATGACGAATAGCTGTGCAACATCGATTGGGGCTGTGACATCATGAGCATTAATTAAAAATTCGATAGATTTACCATCCTTGGTGTTGCCTATAGCTTGGAGTAAATTAAAATGACCTGCAATAGAACCGCTAAACCCAATCCCGTTATCGATAAATTTGTTATCAATCAGGCTATTATTTGCAGAATTACTGAAAAAAACTCCCCATGTGTGATTTGATATTGTATTATTTTGAATTACGTTATTTTCGGCACTATTGCTCAGAGAAAGACCATAAAAACCATTATCGTCTATCACATTTCCTGAAATCGTATTTCCGCTACTAATGCGTAACCAAAACCCATAGACCGAATTATTGTAGATCACATTATTAGAATAAAGTGTGCCAGTTCCGCCTCTGATTCCCTGTTCAGTGTTACTATGGATAGTATTACCACTAATTGTGTTATTTGTTCCTTCCCAAATCCCCCATCTTGTATGGTGAATTTCATTATTGGTTACCAAATTCGATGATGAGGCTGAATCAAACTGTATCCCCCTATTATCATTATGATGAATCAGGTTACTATCAATGACTGTATTAATTGCAGAGTTTAAATCAATTCCATTTCCTGTACCGGTAGCGAACTCATTGTTTACAATTGTAACATTAGTAGTACTCGAAAGAAATAGTGCATGATTACTACTGCCCGTTCCCACTCCAGTAACGAAATTGTCTCTTATCTCTAGATTCACGGTTTGCGAACCAGTTATTCGAATACCAGAACCTAAGTGATCCTCGAAAACATTTTGATATATACGAGTAATATTTGAGGAACTAACCCAAAGTCCATTTCCACCTCCAACAAAGTGATTATCAGTAATTTCAAAAAACAGGTCTGTATTTTGTATTAAAATTAGGTTTTCAGCTGATACACCTACGAACTCGTAACCAGAGATGATAAATGGCAATGATTCACTACCGTCTCTTGAACCACCTAAATCCCATCCTTCTGCTAGGGCTTGGGCTTGAAAATTAGTGTCTCCATTTATAGAGATTGGGACGTGGCTTATCCAGTGGATAGAGCTTAATTTGAGCGTAGGTGCTAGTTTCGAGACTTTTTGTAAATGTGGACTGTTTTCGAAATTTGTATCCAATTCAGTGATATCCTGTTTTTCGGGGACATCAAAGGTGGACGTTGGAGACACATTTACCATTGTTATTATTAATACTGATAACAAAAATCCAAGTTTAATTGATTTTGTAGTAGATCGAAAAATCATTGTTGTTCATCAATCAAATATTGATTGCTATATTAAGAGTCGTGACAAAATAACATCTAAATGATTTTCGCTGATAATTTATTCTTTAGTTCAAATGCTGTTGCAATTTTTAGTGATAATCACAAATCGCTATAAACAAACTCTGATCATTTTTGCAAGATCGATCTAGGGATGATTCCTTACTCAACAAATTTTATTCCATTGGAGAGCAAATTTTGGATGAGTTGACGCATCTGGCTTGGAATCCCGCGAATCAGTGGTAGCTGATTTTGTAGACTTATATCCGCACCTGTTTCATCTATAAGCGTAGACAATTCTAAGGTGATTAGATTGTCAACCACTTGGTTTAGATCAATTTTCACATAACTCTTAGAAGCGATCACCTCGTTGTGGGCTTTCATTTTCTAGAAAAGTATTTTACCAAAGAATCCACGCAGTAATGCGTAGATACTCTAAACCCAATTGATGTTCATGAATTTTATAGATTGATCTATCTAAATTGTCTTAAGCCGAATCGATCGAATCTAGCATCTTGTATTATCAGAAACTGCTCAAACTAGCAAATTAGATGAAATGCGTAATCTATTCATAAGACGCATAAACGAATTATGTAAATTAAAATAATTACAAATCTTGGAAATTCAAACAACACAAACTAATTGGATATTATTCTAATTTTTAATTGTAACATTAATTTAAAGATATGTTTGCTAGCTCTTTGTGATCCAAAGGATTTTTGTCAATTGTATTGTTATGTTATCTATTTTAATAGATCCATTATTTGTTAATTTTAACTCGCGTATTGCAAACGATGGTGAGTCAATTGATCAATCAATAATTTATGGGATCTGGTATCATTTTAATGAGGATTCATATTAGACATCGAATTGCCAGATTTAGCATAAGCCGGCTCCTTCTGTTCAACTTCAAAATGATGGCTCACAAAGCTGGGTCCAGAGTTGGGATCGGTCGATCTCTTCAACTGCAACAACCCGTGAAGCTGAATTTGCTCAGCTATATACCGCATGAATTTGCTAGTTCTTGTCTAGAGAAACAAGAGCTCAAATACAAGTATATGAGACTTGAAACGAGGCGAGTGTGAAAGTGCAGGCTGGAAGACCAGGATTGAATTTGAGGAGACTCTTAGTAGTAACTCTTCTAGCTTGTATGCTGGCGAATTTTGGAAGATCACCAACCGTATCAGCAGAGGATACAATGCAGTTATCTTGTATGTGCCCAATGACAGAAGTGACTGAGAACCTACTGCTTGAGGAGCTCTGGCAAGATCTCCCAAGGTCAGGTCTAAGGTACCGTGAGGGGACAGTGCTCCAGACTCTGACTTCTCACAGTCCCATCAATATCGACGGGAATGCAAATTTTTCAACAACAGCAACGAATGAGGGCTGGCCAGGTGATGGTTCAAACAGCAGTCCCTATGTGATAGCCAACTATTCAATAGAAGCTGGAGGAGTCTCAGGAATACGCATCGCAAACGTAGATGTATATTTCATCATCGAGAACGTCCATGTGAATGGCTCGACCAACTTTCAGGTTGGAGCATTTCAACTGACTCGTACTCAGAATGGGCATATCATAAACTCGAATTCGAGTGACGGGTACTATGGCATCCATCTGGTTGAGTCCAACAATAATAGCTTGACTGGCAATTTAGTAACTAGTAACGACCGTGATGGCATCCATCTGCATGATTCCAGCAACAATAACTTGACTGGCAATTCGGCCACTAGTAATGACCGTGATGGCTTCCATATGTTTGGTTCCAGCAATAACATCTTGAGCGGCAATACTGCAACACAGAACAGGGAAGACGGCTTCCATCTGCATGCTTCCAGTAATTACAACATCTTGAGTGGCAATACTCTAACAAGTAACCATTATGGTATCAATCTGGGTTCTTCGATAAAGAACAACAGTTTGAGCGGCAACATTCTTGCGCTGAATTTCGAAAATAATGCTCTTGATAACACAGACGGCAGCAATACTTGGGACAGCAATTCTTATGGTGATTTCACAGGTGGCACTCCGTACACCATCCCTGGTACAGCAGGTGCAGTGGATCAGAACCCCATTGAGGATAGCGATGGCGATGGCTACTCTGATTATGATGAACTTGTTGCGGGTACTGATCCCCGTGATCCAGCATCTAGTCCACGTATCACATCTACCACTCCACCCCCCAGTAGCACCACTCCACCGCCCAGCAGCACCACTCCCCCACACACTAGTTCATCAGAGCTACCGAGTTCTGAAGGGGAAGGGGTTTTCCTCCCATTCCAGCAGATCTTTGCTCTTCTCACCCTGTGTCTTATATCGCTTCGCAGACGACCCAAGAACACTAAAAAGCTCTAATCAGCCAATACTGGACGGACAAGACGGACATTAGTATTTTTGTATTTAGTTCACAATTATCCAATTGCCATGATATTATTTTATAACTTTGAATAAAGATGCAACAATCCATGACAAATGCATATTTAACGTTCAAAAACCTGACAATGGTAAATGCTATACTTCTTTTGTTGTATGGTATTGGCTTCATCATTATTCCTGAAAATATGCTTGATTATTATGGGGTTTCCTTATCCAATGATGGCGATTTTATCACTAAATTATGGGGTGCAACATATATTTCACTTGCAATGATTGTATGGGCTATTCGAGATATGGAATTCTCTGATATTAGAAAAAATATCAGTATTGGCATAATTGTAGGTAGTGGCATTGGTGGGATTTTATCCTTGATAAATAGATTTGATGATAACACAAATGCTAATACCTTAGAATGGTTAAACGTGTTCCTTTACGGAATATTCGCAGCGGGATATGCATATTTCACATTTATAGAGACTGGTGAAAAGAAAAGCGAAACTTCGGAATAGGATCAATGATACAAAAGTAAGATTGTTATAAGAATTAGACCATTAGTCAGATCTTCCGTCGAACGAAAAGAACTCGCTGAAATGGATTTATTTTGGTTTTTCTGGAGAAGGAGTTGATGTCTGGCTAATTCCTGATGGAATCAATATATCGATTGATCCAATTGCGAATTATCAGCCTAATGCGCACTTCGAATAATTTCTGAAACCCCATGTGTTTAATCAATTAATGTTCGTAAATGACTAGATCAATTCCTTTGCCTGTTTAGCCCCAGTTTTGGTTGTTTCTAAGTTATCGACTGGAACATCCTTAATCTTCTTGAGTACGAAGGTATTATTCTTATTGAGTCGTAGTTTCCTAATATCATCCATAATTAGTTGCTTGACCTCATGCAAGCTTTCAAGATCACCACCACGATACTGTTGGTCTTTGGATAGCAGCCACATGAGATCAAAGCGTGAAAAATCGGGGTTAACCAGGATCGTATCATCGGCATACTCTCGTTACAATAACAGTGGATGATTTTTACTCTGATATTGGTTAAGCAGCGTGCATTTGGCATCAAAAGATATTACCTCGCCCTCCACATGGAGTAATTCAAACAAGTAGGCAATAACCTTGTTTCCCACCTCCAGAGGGGTTTTACTGGCATCTATTAGCACCTTGAATTGATCGACCTCTTCAGTTTCCAGCGGAAATAGGGTAGATCTAGACATATCTGTATCAGTCAATTTTACCTCATGCTTGAGCCGGGTTGATAATTCGACGATACCCTCATCCGTAAGGATAGGCAAGATATCTTCGGGAGCCTCGGCTCGCTGAAGAATTGCTTGAAGGTGGATGATGGCAGAGGCGGTTTTCTTACCAACTCCCTTGACAGAAGTGAAATCCACTGTGGTGTTAGCAACCTCCCCCAGAGTTTGCAACTTGGCACGCTCCAATATTTTACGAAACCGGCGATCGACGGCTAGTGAGGAGATAGGAAAGTCGGGTATAACTTTGTAGATGGGAGTAGAAATATCCGGTGTATCAGGATTGACTCCAACTCCAGGCTGGATGACAAAGAATTTTTTGCTGGATTTTACTCGCTTCTGTGTAGTCCAGAACTTTGTTGCTTTGTCCACATCATCCTTCGTATATTCTACCAGCTGTTCATGATGTCGCAATCCATCTGCATCCACTTTTTCTTTACTGGTAATCGGTGTGTTCTTCTTAAACTTAATCGCTTTCTGAAGTTTTCCTGTTTTGACAGTCGATACCTCGAATTCTTCCTGCACTCCGACCTGTGGGGATGTCTCTTCTTTGATCGGTTTCCTCGTCCTTGGTTTGCTTTTGGGTTTAAGATAGGTACCTTTAATCTTATCAAGCTTGGGAACGATGATCGGATCTAATCCTATCTGCTCTGATTTTGCTTGCACTGGTGATTGACTACCCAGCGTCGGCATTCGATGCATCTCTTTGGATGTCATAGTCCGTGTGAGTGGCAGCTGTTGTGGTGTTGCCATGATCTGCGTACTGATTTGGTGCACGATGGGGATGTACTTGACTTGAAGTTCCTTCAGGAAATCCTCAACATTATCCACTGGTTTCTCTATGTCCAAACTTGCCTCGAGGGACGCTAGCCGCGGATCTAACAGTTTTTTTCGTTTGAAGTGCATATAATTCAATACTTGGATCCAGCGGATGAGCGCAATCATCTGATGAACTATCGATCTGCTTCGTAATTTCTCATTGATGGCAGAGAGATGGATTAACAGTACATCATCATCTTTGATCGGATCTAGCAGGTGTTGTGTCTGCCTCATTCGTCTATCAATCATGCGTTTGTATTTCTTCCCGGCCCATGTGATAGTAATAATATCATCGTCAAGATTTTTCGTTCGTAGTCGGGAAATGTGCTGTTTTTCCTTCTCAAGTCCGTGTAGGATGTTTTCGAGATCATGTGAGCTAAGATCAAGATATGGTTTGACCGCCTTCATAATCTGTTTGGTGGTTATTTCCTTACCAAGCTGATGCAAAACGGTTGCCACAACCGCGGTATCATATTGATCTTGCAGTTCTACTAATTTTTTATGATGATCAAGTCGCGGCTTGTGAGTCTTCCAATGCACTACATATTCCTCAATCTGGACAACATCACAGTACTGGGGATAGATTCGATCAAATTCAACATGAAATTCGACCTCCTCTGACGGTGTGTCTGGTGATAGATCGGTAGTGATCGTTTCCTGACCCACATCTGGTATCTCTTTATTCAGTGATGTTGGTTTCCCATCTGCATTGCCTTCCTCTCGCAAGGTACTGATCGGGGTGAACATGGTGGTACGACCCGCACGAGAGGCCTCCATGGTGGGTGAGACCCATTCCTCTTCCTCCTCTTGCTGGTTATCTGTAAGTGGTGTAGCGTAGCCGGTGGGTGCTTCTTCCTGATATTTTGATCTGCTAGGTCGTAATCTGCTGAATAACCCTTTTATTTTTGCTATAATCGATCTTTTATATCGGACCTGATCCACCACTTCGGTGTCTGATCCGTCGATCTCGGAGTCCTTTGGTTTATCTAATTGATCGATTGGAGTTAATTCATCAATTTTCAAAAGTCTCAAACGTTTTTGCGTGTCTTTAGGAATCCGAATACTGGTATCCATATGTATAAGAATGCATGCATTGTATTAAAATATGTCGTCAATTATCGCAACTAAAAGTTGTCGTAAAACTTAAAATAAACTGCTAAAACTTAAAATAAAAAGTCACAACTTAAAATTTGTAGAATAATTGTATCGATGAAATCATCGTTATTCCTCACAGTATTTATCGATAATCTATGACTAGTCTAGCCAGTTTTACAGCATATTAATTCAATAATTTGTATACTCATTGTATCTATGTATATGATCTGGTATGGATGTTTAAACATGATCTACTGTCATATGTTCATAGCTGACCTATGTATATAATCCTAAACCTATAATTCTACATTGTCTAGCATGTTTCTGTCTAGGAAAGCAAAGAATCTTAAATCACTATACTGGAAGTCTCTATGTGAAACAACAAGTTAGCAGGCAAAATACTCAAATTGGTGAGGTCAAGGTAATCCCTAAAAAATACCTAATAGGATTCGCATTAGCCTATGGTTTGGGTGCCGTTCTTGGACATTTGATTTATGAAAAATTGAAAGACGCCTAATTGTTCCAATTTATGGGTAATGGAAAATTTGCAACTTAACACCCTTTAGAGTTTAAGTAAAAAAAACATTTCACTTTTCAGCATTCCCTATTTCATAACTTATTAATTCATCAACATCGATAGTTTGATTTTTGGCAAGTTTTTTCTCCTAAATCTAAAGGGAATAAAAAATCAGTTTCGGTATATGCTGTTTGAAAGCTTGATTCAAGAAATTTACAAAACCCGAAAGCAGTAATTTTGTATCAAGTTTTAATTTTGCTTAGATGTCATGGTCTTTTACAATATTACAGTGTGTATTTTGACGAACTAGTCATTAGGAGAATATTCCAAATCAGCGATTATCTCAAAGCAAAATCTTCAATTTCAATTAACGAGTCGATACCTATTATTTCTTCCAGATGGGTTGAATATTCTCTCAATAATTTTCTTAAATTCAATAACTCACTCCGGAACTCATTGTTTTTCTCCCACGATTTCTCATACCCCACAATAGGGACATTATTCGGTCGTTTTTGCTCATAATCGAGCAGAATTGGATGCCATTTTGTAAGAACAGGTCTTATCACATAGTTCAATACTGATATCGCTATAAGTGCAAAAGAAAGACTATTTTC
>JACZSS010000644.1 GCA_022574115.1 Candidatus Heimdallarchaeota archaeon
TCTTTAATCGATTGAGACTGATAAAGTGTCAACATGATCGACATTCGGGTTTCATATTTTATTCGAAGTGCGCATTAGGCTGATAATACGCATTTGGAAGATGGTTTGTTAAATCAAATTCCACATGCTGCATGGTACATATCAATTGATAATTGCACAATTGAGTATCGGTCGATCGCCAATCAAGTACATCTGTAGCGATCATTGATTTAGGGAGACTAATTTAATTTACTAATACACATTATGAATATAATCCTATCATTTTTCCATCATTTTGAATGAAAACCAATGTTTTCAGTATGCGAGTGATTAGGGTATCACAATACATTACTAATTAAGTCCTTACTGCAACAATCAAAATTCAATTTTGATATTTCTAATTCGATCGAAGTCGAATGGGTTGGTCGATCGATCGAAACTAGCTATTCAAATTGACTGCGAAATCATCAATTAAGGAATTTATGGCTGACTTGTAATCTTCGAGTGAGCCAGACATCACAGTGCTGAAGGTCCTTCTGCTACTTGGATCTATGTTAAAAGACAATTGGAAAATATTACTGCTCTGGCTTATAGTGATAACTTGCCGGATCCGGATCATCAATTGCTGGTCAAACACGTCTATTTGCACATACATGCTATCACTATACATGTGAGAAATTCGCCACCAAGCTGCATTGGGAATTGATCTAAGATTTTGCAAGATATCGGTTTCTTCATTGGTTACATTGTTTATCATTCCAAACGAGAGAATATCAGATGTAAAACCATTTTGCAACTTTGTTACCTGATCCGTAATTTTCAGGATCTGTGTCGGACACTCAGGAGAGTCACAATTGTCCAGAACCATGGACCAGTATTGACCGAAAATTTCTGGTGAGGGTCGCAGATCAACACCTGTTTCTCCACTTAAGAGTTGCTGAATTAGGGTAACACGACTCGTCCCTTCCTTAAAGATCGCTTCAGGTGAAAACTGCCAACCGCTGGGTGAAGTTGCAATACTTGTCACCCGTCCAACTTGGACATCAACGAAAGTCAAATTGTTCTGATTTTTGACGTAACTTAGTGCCAATGATGAAGCGTTGTGTGAGGTATGTGGTAAAAATTATCGGGATAAGACTAAAAAGCCCTACGACATTCACATCACAAAATGCCAATCCCTAAAATCCTGAAATTTGGCAATTGGGAAGTTATTCTGAAACAGCTTCATATAAAATTATGAAAATAAGAAAATCCAAGAAACAGATAAATGTAGATACCCAGCTTGATCAGATACCCTGAACTACCTTCTCCCAAGTTAATTTTGATTGACTATCAAAATATTCAGGATGAGTTTTCATCAACATAGCAACAAGGTCAGATTTTTTCACATGGTCAAACTTATGTGGAAATGATTTTCTGGCTTGATTTATGAGCTTGGCGTCATCTAAATAATTAAGAAAATCTCTTTTATTACCATTGATCCCAGGAATGTATATGAATAACTTCTTCTCCGATTCCTTGGCTCTATGGCTATCCACTTTGACCTTTGCGTGTATTCCTATTTGTTCTATCATGTCCACTAACTTTTCATTTTCGGACTGATTGAATCCAAATGTGTACAAATTGAACAAATTTCCGTTCCCGACTTCCATCTCCGGTAAACCAATGCAGAAGAATGTTAGGCGTTAGCTTGGTTAGACGATCAGGAATAATTTTTATATTAGTCCTAGGACCGGTCATCTGATACCAACTTGCCCAAATATCTCTTAGTTGATAAGATGACTTGGTGTCAAAACCAATAGACCATTTAAACTGATGCGGCTTGTTAGCCGATTTAATTAGTTTAGCAAATGGTGTCACCTTATGATCCTTTTTGAATTCTTTGAGTAATTCATTCACCCATCAATCGATCAATTGGTATCTACAAATTAAAGGATTATCTAGATGCAATAAAATCAATAATCAGCAATCAAATAATGTGGGATTATTTCTTTTTGTTTGGATTACGATAGTACCCCTAAAAATAATATCATCAGGATGATTATGGGTAAGAAGCTAAGCCATGCACGATTCTTTGCCTTGTCGTGCCCGATCTCAGCCGCGAAACCATTGAAGAAGAGAAGAGCTCCAATTAAGCTACCAAGGAATAGACTAATACCAAAAGTACTTACAAAATTTAGACCAAACGCATTATTAACTAATCCGTTCTTAATCAGTGAGTAATAACCGCCTAGGAGGATAACAATAACTAGATTGGGAAGATAGTATAGAAAAGCTACTGCATTTTTTAGTCGGCGGACACTATTATACCTAACTGGACTATCCACCGGTAAATCTTCTACCAGGTTATTCCTGAGGAGTTTAGCATAACTCCTTGATAAGAATGAATTGCAAAA
>JACZSS010000645.1 GCA_022574115.1 Candidatus Heimdallarchaeota archaeon
CAATTGAAAATTTGATTAATATATTTTAATGATTGTTAAATGTCTGTAGAAATTCAATTTAGTGAATTAGTTTAAGGTTGCACTAAGAATTATTTCCCCTACACCGGCTAATGCTTTAGAAACCGGACATTTTTCCTTCGCATCCTTTGCTAATTCTTGGAATTTGGCATCGTCAATACCTTCAACGCTTCCTTCTACGCTTAACTCGATCAAAGTAATTGCAGGCCCCTCCCCAATTGTCACCTTAGACGTTGCATTCAGTCTCGTTGGGGGTGTATCATTTCCTGACAAAAGTGCACTGAGAAACATTGCATAACAGCCTGCATGTGCCGCTCCTATAAGCTCTTCAGGGTTGGTTTTACCTTCCCCTGCACCTTTACCAAATCTAGATGCCCAAGTGAAGGGACCGGTAAATATCCCACTGCTGGCTAATTCAATGTTTCCATTCCCTTCTTTCAGTGTTCCTTCCCATGTTGCTTTTCCCGTACTAGTTACCATATTAAAATTCGAAGAATATTGTCTGTATTAATAGGTTAACATGTTTGCAAGTAACTTATTCTAAAGGAAATGATCTGGCAAAATTGAATTTAGTTTCGACCAAAATAAAATTTACCAATAATTTGTACCATATCTTAATTACAGGGCATATTGATACATCCTTTTATATTTTTGAATTTGAGTTGATTTAACGGTCCATGATTAGTACCACACCTGCAATGACAAATGAGGAGAGAGCCAAGATCATCGCGTCACTTATGGACAATTTTTACGATAATCAGTTGATAATTGGCAATATACATGCACCTATGGATCAACTCTCTGACATATTCAAAATCGTAAAAGATGGTTACATCATTGGCGGTTGGACAATATTTCATGGATTTAAGATTCCGTCTGTAATATTTCCTCCAAATTTACCTGAAGCATGGCCAGCAATTCAAGAATTTGTTAATGGTTTGAATTATGAAAAAATACAGGTCATTTATCCTCTTGAAACTACATTAAATCATAACAGTAAACCATGGGATAAATGGTTAACCTACTCATGGGAGGAGATGCATAGAGATAAGGCAATGAAATATACCTCCGAAAAGGTTGAAGTTAGTGAATTTGGTCACCTTCCAAAAATTAGAGTTGCAACAGAAAAAGATATCTCCAAGCTGACCGAATATTATGCTTGTATTGACAATTTCCAAGGTTTTTGGGATCAACTTCAGCTTAGCTCTGACATTTACGTAATAGCTGAAACCAATGATGGGGAAATCGTGGGAGTAGGAGGAACACATTTTGAGACTCCTGCTACAATTCAGCTTGGCAATGTACACGTCATCGGTAGTCATCGTGGTCTTGGACTCGGTCGAGCTATTATGACTTCGCTAATCTTGGGAGTTATTGCCACAGAACGAATGCCAACATTGTTCGTGAACGAAAACGATAAAGTTGCTAAAAAGTTGTATGAAAGTTTGGGATTTGAGTATTACAACACATATTCGTTTTATGACGGGATAAAAAATTAGATCTCATTATAAATTGGTAAGCTCCTCACTAATATCCCATAACCTTTTCTGATGTTCTTTTTCGTTTGAATATCTTGACGAGGACCTTTCTTTTTTCTTGATGAAGAATTTTCCAGTTGTGTTGTCAACTTTGGGGGATGATGCCAAATAAATCTGGGTCTTGGCCCCTTTTTTCGTACTCATTTGTAACGGTCTCATCAAGATCATTCCAATTTTATACAAAAATCCATTGTTGGACGCGAATCCGGTAGCTACAAAACCTGGGTGAAGAGCATTGACTGTCATGGTGGACTTGACTTTGCGTGCTAACGAATATGTGAACATCACATTTGCCAATTTGGTCTCCCCATATACTCGAAACCCACTGTAATTTTCGTTTCGATTCAAATCGTCGAACGTGATTTCGCGTCCGTAATGAGCCGAAGATGAGACGTTTATGATGCGTGGACTTGGAGATTGATTAAGCAAATCCATCAATTGATGAGTTAACAAGAGTTTTATCAAAGATTCCTGAACAAGATCCAAAATTTTCTCCAATGAAACTAAGGAGTTATGACCAAATTAGACATATTGAAGTTGATGATACTTACAAATTAATTGAAGAACAAAATGACCCTAATCTTGACACAGAAAGATTTGAAACATACATTGGTTTCAACAAAAACGCCTCTGCTCCAGGACGTTATGCAGACAAATCAAGAAAGAACAAACAAGGCTATAAAGGTGTTGCTTTATTAGGAGAAACACCAATCAAAGATATTACAAGAGATAATATTGACAATTTAATCAATGAACTAGGAAGTACAAAAGAAGAATATCTAAAATCCCAGAAACCTACTCACTCTCT